>DASUAK010000207.1:0-2075 GCA_035763845.1 bacterium
AGATAGGCTTCGATCACGCGCGGATCGTTCTGCACCTCGTGCGGCGTGCCCTCGGAGATCTTCGTGCCGTAGTCCAGGACCGTGACCAGGTCGGAGATGCCCATCACGACGCGCATCTGGTGCTCGATGAGGATGATCGTGATCCCGAGCTCGTCGCGCAGCCGCCGGATGAAGGCCATCATCTCGATCGTCTCCCGGGGATTCATCCCCGCCGTCGGCTCGTCCAGCAGCAAGAGGCGCGGCCGCGCGGCCAGGGCCCGGGCGATCTCCAGCCGCCGCTGCTCGCCGTAAGGCAGATTCCTCGCCAGCTGGTCGCCCTTGCCCCGCAATCCGACGAACTGCAGCAGCTCGCGGGCCTGCTGGTGGGCCAGCCGCTCCTCGTGCATCGTCGCCGGGCTGTGCAGGATCGCCCCCATCCATGACGAGCGCAGGTGCGGGTGCATGCCGACCAGGATGTTCTCCATGCCGGTCATGTTCGAGAAGAGGCGGATGTTCTGGTAGGTCCGGGCGATCCCCATCGCGGTGATGCGGTCGGGGCTGAGGCCGTTCACGGGCACGCCGTCGAACTCGACGGTCCCCTCGTCGAGCCGGTAGAATCCCGTGACGCAGTTGAAGAACGTGGTCTTCCCCGCGCCGTTCGGCCCGATGATGCTGTGGATCGCCTTGGGCGCGACGTCGAGGTCGAGCGTGCTGATCGCGACCAGGCCGCCGAAGCGCTTCGTCAGGGCGCGCGAGAGCAGGATGCCCATCTACCCGCGCCCCTCCGCCGCCTCGACCATCTCGCCCTCGGGCACCCGATCCACTTCTTCGCGCAGCTCCCGCCGGCGCGCGGCCGAGGGCCACAGCCCCTCCGGCCGGAGGATCATCATCGCCATCAGCGCCGCGCCGTACACCAGGAACCGGAAGTCGGAGAACTCCCGCAGCAGCTCGGGGAGGCCGACCAGGAACAGCGAGCCGACCACGACACCGGGCAGGCTGCCCATGCCCCCGACGATGATCAGGGCCAGGACGTTGATGGAGACGAGCACCGAGAAGGAGTGCGGAAACACCGAGCCGACCATCACGGCGAAGATGCCGCCGCTGACCCCGGCGAAGATCGCGCCGATGCCGTAGGCCAGCAGCTTCACGTTCACCAGGTTGATGCCCATCGCCTGGGCCACGTCCTCGTCCTCGCGCATCGCCATCCAGGCCCGCCCCAGCCGGGAGTCCCGCAGGCGCGCCGCGACGAAGGCGATGACGGCGCTGGCTCCGACGGTGATGAAGAAGAGCTGCTCCGGCCCGCTGAACTCGAAGCCGAAGAGCATCGGCTTGGGGATCGTCAGCACGCCCTGGGAGCCGCCCAGCCACGGCCGCAGGAAGTCGGACAACACGAGCAGCCGGATGATCTCCCCGAAGCCCAGGGTGGCGATGGCCAGGTAGTCGCCGCGGATGCCGAGGATCGGCAGCCCGAAGAAGACGCCGGAGACCAGCGACACCACGACCGCAACGAGCATCGCCGACCACCAGGAGAAGTTCGCGATGGCGATCTCGCTGCCGGTGGTGAGCAGCCCCACGGTGTAGGCCCCCACGGCGAAGAAGGCGACGAAGCCGATGTCGAGCAGCCCGGCGAAGCCGACCTCGAGGTTCAACCCCAGGCCCATCAGCGTATAGAGCCCGACCAGCACGAGAACCTGGGAGAAGAAGGGCCCCACGAACAGCGGCAGGGCGAGGATCGCACCGACGGCGGCCACGAACCCCACGATCCGCAGCGCCTTCCGCTGCTGCGGGGCGAGGCCCGCCACCCGCCGCGTCGCCTTCGGCCGCTGCCGGTGCCAGGCGCTGCTGAGTCCCGCGCTCACCACGGCCACGAGGACCGCCCCGGGCACGGTCAGCCCGTCGAAGGTGAATAGCAATTCGCGGATCCGTGACGTGCGCTCCGTCTGCAGGAGCAACTGCACCTGCTCTTGCATCAGGCCGACGACCAGCAAAGTGGAGATCCCCGTCGTGACCAGGGAGCGCACCTCACGGGGCAGCAGGGTCAGCGCCCCCCCGAGGGCTGAGACGCCGGCGCCGCCCAGGACGATCCAGGGCAGCGC
>DASUAK010000208.1:0-2361 GCA_035763845.1 bacterium
GCAGCAGCAGCAGACGCAGACGCCGCAGCTGCCCCAGGCGGAGAGCGGCTCCGGCAGCACGCTGATCCTGTTCGCCGGCGACCCGTTCACCACGGGGAATGTCGTCACGTTCACGACCGTCAACGCCAGCGTCCCCGCTGAGTGGTCGACCGTCAGCTGGGTCGACATCCGCGTGTGCAACCGCGGCCACGTCTTCGCGATCGACAGTATGGCCGCCTCCGGCCAGGTCTTCGCGAACACGATGGTCCGGACGCGCGCCGGGCTGATGACGGTGGCGGAAGTGGTGGCGCGGCTGGAGAGCGCATGCGCGGCCGGCAACATCTCGCAGGTCGCCGCCAGCCTGGGCGCCAACGCTGCGATCACCGGCTCGATGCAGACCGGCGCGACCACCCACGCCTTCCTGATGGTGTCGGGTGAGAGCGGGGCCCGCAGCATCGTGGCGGTCTCCGACCTCAGCACCCCGCTGTCGGCCGAGCTGGCCGCGCGCGGGATCACGCACGTCCGCCTGCAGCAGGGCACGGCGGGCCACGTCTTCGCCGTCGCGCAGCTCCCCGCGGCCGGTCAGCCGATCGGCAGCACCACGGTGGCGATCAACGGCGGAACGATGACCCTGGCCGACGCGTCGACCCGCCTGGCCGCCGCGCACGCCGGTGACGAGGACCTCGTCCTCTTCACCACCGGCCCGAGCAGCGACGCGGTCATCGTGGGCTGGACCCCGATCGGCGTGGATCTGGGCAGCCGGGTGAACTTCACCGGCGCCACCCACGCCTCGGTCCTGATGAACGGTCAGAACCGGGTGTTCCTGATCACCAATCCCTCGCTGGACACCTTCGGGAACATCAGTGTGCGGACGGAGGGGGCGGACGCCGGGCTGAGCGGGAGCCTCTTCGTCGAGGTCATCCCGATCCTCCAGGTGACGTTCTAGGATCCGCCGTGCCACCGCGCGCTCGGCGCGGAGTCCACGGGACGGAGGGCCGCAGCGATGCGGCCCTTCGCCTTTGTGCGCTTCTGTCAGGGCGCCGGGACGTGGCGCCGCACGGTGTTGCGTCCTCCGGCCTTGGCCTGGTACAGGGCTTCGTCGGCGCGGCGCAGCAGGGCGGCGAGGTCGGCGCAGCCCTCCGCTCCCGCGACGCCCAGCGAAACGGTGGCGGCGATCTGCTGCGTCCCCGTCCCGGCCGTGGCGGAGGCGATCCGGGCGCGCAGCCGATCCGCGATCACGGCCGCGGTCTCCACGGTGCTCTCCGGCAGCAGGGCCACGAACTCGTCGCCACCGTAGCGGCCTGCCAGGTCGACGTCGCGCAGATCCGCGGTCAGCCGGCGGGCCACCATGCGTAGCACCTCGTCGCCTGCGGGATGGCCGAAGTGGTCGTTCACCCGCTTGAAGTGGTCGACGTCGAGCATCAGCGCGGCGAGGGGCCGCCCGTACCGCCGGATGCGCGCGAACTCGCGCTCGGCGAGCTCGAAGAAGTGGCCGCGGGTGTGCAGGCCGGTGAGCGGATCGGTGCGGGCCAGGGCCCGCAGGTCGGCGAGCAGGCGGATGTTCTCGTTCATCAAGGTCAGCTGACGGGCCAGAACGATTGCGGTGATGGCGATCGCGCCGAACAGCAGCCCGCCCATCGGATAGATGGGGGCGCCCCGTCCCGCGACGATGAGCAGCAGGTAGCCCAGCCCCACCGCGGCGTAGGGCAGGGCGCTGACGGCCTGGACGTCGGCCGGGGCCGGGCGTTCGTGCCCGCCGTCCGCGGACGCGCGCAGGTACTGGGACTGCGCCGCCGCCCCGAAGAGCAGGGCCGCCGCCATCCAGAACCCGTCCGGCCAGTCCCCGCCCGCGTAGGCGTCGCGCAGGGAGAGCGAGCCGAAGGCCAGGTCGGCGATAAGGAACGCCGCGATGCCGCCCCCGAGCAGGGCAAGGGAAGGCCGCTGCGCGCCTGACGGCACGCGCAGCATCAGCGAAGCCATGCCGAAGATGAGGACGAGGTCGCCGACCGGATACGCGGATGAGAGCATGGTGCGGACGAGTGGGCTGTCTTCCGCGACGGCGGTCGGTCCGAGCACGAAGTACCAGACGACCATCCAGCCGCCCAGCAGCACCGTGAGCGCGTCCAGGAGGAACTTCGTCCGCTCGATCCTCGTCTGCGGCGCGCCGGGGAAGGCCAGCAGCCCCGCCATCATCAGCGGATAGAAGGCGAGGTAGAAGGCATCCGCGGCGGAGGGGAACGGAGGCTCGCCCCGCACGAGCTCATAGAACATCCAGACCACGTCACCCAGCCACCAGATCGTCAGAGCCGCGGCAAGCAGGCGCCACGACCGCCGCGTTCCCTCTCCCAGCGCCCGGTGCAGCGAGGTGCGCCAGGCGAGCAC
>DASUAK010000209.1:0-2423 GCA_035763845.1 bacterium
AAGACGCGCACCCGCTGCCTGCAGCTCGTGCGCTGGGACTTCCGGGCGCTGCTGAAGGAGAACCCCGAGCTGGCCGTCCGGATGCTGGAGACTGTCGTGCAGCGCATGCGAGAACACCCCCCCTCCCACGAGGAGTAGTCCCGGTCGCGGCTGAGAGGCGACCGGATCCATTCTGCTCCCGACTGTGTGCCCGCAGCGGTGGGTACGCCCTCGATGTGCTCACCTGCCCCACCGACCACGCGGAACTGCTCCGGGCGAAGACCGCCTTCGGCATCGTCTGGACGTGCCCGAAATGCAGCGGCCGCGCCGTCGGCATCGGCGTGGTCCGCCGCGCCCTTCGACCCGACGTCGTAACCAAGCTCTGGATCGCCGGCCGGGCCGCCAACGGCGCGCACGGGAAGAGCTGTCCGTCCTGCGGCAGAGAGATGGCCGAGGCGGCGGCAGAAGCGGCGGGTGGAACGCCGGCCGTTGACATCTGTAAGAGCTGCCACTTCCTATGGTTCGATCCGGCGGAGTTCGATGCGCTGCCCGCGCAGCCGGCGCCCGCCGTAGAGCAGGAGATACCGGAGCGGGCCCGCGAGATCATGGCCATCGCCGCCGTGGAGCAGATCGCCGACCGTGCCGCCCGGGAGAGCGGCGCCGGGGCGCCGGCGCCGGATGAGATGTGGAAGTACCTGCCGGCCCTGTTCGGGATGCCGGTGGAGTACGAGACCTCAATCCTCTCGCGCCTGCCCTGGATGACCTGGCTGGTGGCCGCCCTGGCGACCGGGGTGAGCGCGGCCGGGCTGGCCAACCTCGCCGCCGCCGTCGGCCAGTACGCCCTCCTGCCCGCGGACCCGTGGCGCCACGGCGGGATGACGCTGGTGACGTCGTTTCTCCTGCACGGCAGCCTCTTCCACCTGATCTCCAACCTGTACTTCCTGCTGGTCTTCGGAGACAACGTGGAGGATGCGATGGGGAAAGGGGCTTACCTCGCGCTGCTGGTCGCCGCCGCGCTCGCCGGCGACGTCCTGCATGTGGCCTTCGACCCGCGGCCGGAGATACCGGTCGTGGGCGCGAGCGGCGGCATCTCGGGAGTCATCCTCTACTACGCTTTACGCTTTCCGCAGGCCCGGCTGGGGCTCCTCTTGCGGATCTTCTTCTCCCTCCGCTGGATCCAGGTCCCGGCCTACGCGTACGTCGGGCTGTGGGTCCTGCTTCAGATGATCGGCGCCGGGCAGCAGCTGGCGGGGATGACGAACGTGTCAGCCCTGGCACACCTGGGCGGCGCCGCCGTGGGCCTGGCCGCCTGGATCCTCACCCGATCCCGCTAGGAATCAGCTCTTCTCGTCCTGCTCCGCCCCGGCCACCGGCTGCGGCACGCCGACCGGGACCGCCCGCCGGCGCCGCGCCCGCGCCACCAGATCGTCCAGCAGCGTGTAGATTACCGGGATGACGAACAGCGTCAGGAATGTCGACGTCATCAGGCCTCCCAGCACGGCGATGCCCAGCGGCTTGCGCCACTCCGCACCGCTGCTGCCGATGCCCAGGGCCACGGGCAGCCCGCCCATGATCGAGACCAGCGCCGTCATCAGGATGGGCCGCAGGCGCGTCTGCCCCGCCTGGAGGATCGCTTCGCGCCGGGGCAGGCCCCGCTCGCGCAGCTGGCTGATGAACTCGATGAGCAGGATGGCGTTGTTCACGACGATGCCGGCCAGCATCATGATCCCCAGCAGGGACATGATGCTCACCGTGGTGCGGGTGACCAGCAGCAGGAAGAAGACGCCGATCGACGCCAGCGGGAGGCTGAACATGATCGCGAACGGGTTGAGCAGCGACTCGAACTGGGCGGCGATCGTCATGTAGACCAGCAGGGTGCCCAGGGCCAGCGCGAAGAGCATGTCGCCGAACGTCTCAGCCTGGAACTCCGCCTCGCCCCCGAAGACCACACGGTAGCCGGACGGCACCGTGACCGATTTCAGCTTCGACTGGATCTCCGCGACCACCGCCCCCAGCGGCCGGCCCACCAGCCCCGCCTCCACCGTGATGAGGCGCTGGCGGTTCAGGCGGTCGATCGTGATCGGGCCGCGCCGCAGCTCGAGGGCGGCGATGTCGCTGAGCCGCACCGGCGTGCCGTTCGCGGCGCCCACGCGCAGGTCCCCGAGTTCGCGCACCGAGTCGCGGTCGTCCTCCCCCGCACGGACCGTGATGTCGTACTCCGAGCCCCCGACGCGGTACTTCGTCGTCGCGGCCCCGGCGATGTTTGTGCGCAGCTGCGCGCCGACGTCGGCCGTGGTGAGCCCCAGCTCGGCCATCCGGACGCGGCTGAGCCGCACCGCTACCTCGGTCTTCCCCGAGCGCAGGTTGGTGTCGACGTTCGTCGTGCCGGGCGTGGCCGCCACGATCGCCCGCACCTGCTCGCCGAGCTGGCGCAGGATCCGCTC
>DASUAK010000210.1:0-4511 GCA_035763845.1 bacterium
TCATCGGCCCGCTGCCGATGAAGGAGTAACGGCCGATGCGCTCCCCGCCCTCCACGCTCTCCAGGAGGAAGGCGTTGCCCTGATCCCGCAGCTTGAGGAACGCCGAGATCGGCGTCTCCAGGTCGGCGGGCAGCTCGCAGGAGACCGGCACGAGGTTCCCCGCGCGCGTGCGGCTCAGGAACTCGGTCTTGGTCGGGGCGATGTCCAGCACCCAGGCCATCTCAGGCTCCTCCGCCCGCCCGCCGCTGCGCCTCCAGCAGCAGCAGGGCCAGATCGTTGCGCGACTCGAGGGCGCGGTCCAAACGGTCCAGCTCCACGCGCAGCCGCCCGAGCGCCTCGCGGATCGCCTGGGCGTTCCCCGCGCAGATCTGGGTCCACAGCTCCACGGGGCTCTGCGCGAGCCGGGCGAAGCCGGCGAAGCCGGGCCCCTGGATGCGCAGGGCCTCGTCCGCGGCCGCGTTCAACGCCGCCACCGCCAGCAGATAGGGCGCGTGGCTGACCTGCGCCACGAGCGCGTCGTGGTCCCGCGCCGCGAGCACGACCGGCTCCATCCCCATCCCCCGCACCAGGGTCGCGACCATCTCGACGGCTTCCTCGTCCCCCGCCGACGTGGGAGTGATGATGAAGGGCCGCCCGGTCAGCAGGGACGCGTCCGCAGCCTGAGCCCCGCCGCGCTCGGCCCCCGCCATGGGATGGCCGCCGACGTAGCGGATGAGGCGCGGCAGCCGCTGCTCGAGGGCTTCCACGATCACCGCCTTGGTGCTGGCCACGTCGGTGACCACCGTGCCGGGCCGCAGCTCGCCCGCAGCCAGGAGCGCGACATCCACCACCGCGTCCGGGGGCACGGCCACTATCACGACGTCCGCCTCACGCAGCACGTCCATCGTCGTGCCGCCCTTGTCCAGCGCGCCGCGGGTCCGCGCCGCCTCGACCGCGGAGGCGTCCACGTCCACGCCGACCACCCGCTCGGCCACCCGGCGCTGGCGGAGGGCGAGGCCGATCGAGGTGCCGATCAGCCCCATGCCGACGATGCCGACCGTCCGTGTCCCCACCGTCAGGACCTCAGCGCGGCCGGGCGCTGCACCCGCCGGCCCATCGCCGCGGCGAGCGGGGTGAGCTCGCCCATCAGCTCCGTGAAGACGTCCGGGGTGATCTGCTGCGGCCCGTCGCTGAGGGCCTTCTCCGGCTCGGGATGCACCTCGATGATGAGCCCGTCCGCCCCCGCGGCCACCCCGGCACGGGCCAGGGGCGGGACGAACTTCGATTTACCGGAGGCCTGGCTGGGATCGACGATCACCGGGAGGTGCGTCAGCTGCTTGAGGACGGGCACCGCGGAGAGGTCGAGGAGGTAGCGGGTATAGTTGTCGAAGCCGCGGATGCCCCGCTCGCAGAGGACGACGTTGTAGTTGCCCTCGCTCATGATGTACTCGGCGGCGAGCAGCAGCTCCTGGATCGTGGCGCTGGGTCCCCGCTTGAGGAGGACCGGGTACTTCGCCCGGCCGACCTCGCGCAGCAGCGTGTAGTTCTGCATGTTGCGGGCCCCGATCTGCACCATGTCCGCGTACTTGATGACGAGCATGAGCTGGCTGACGTCCATCGCCTCGGTGACGACCGGCAGCCCGGTCTCGGCACGCGCCTCGGCGAGGTAGCGCAGCCCTTCCTCCTCCAGGCCCTGGAAGCTGTAGGGCGAGGTCCGCGGCTTGAAGGCGCCGCCGCGCAGCATCACCGCTCCGGCGGTCTTCACGGCGTGCGCGGTGCGCACGATCTGGTCGCGGCTCTCCACCGAGCAGGGCCCGGCCATCACGACCACGGAGCCGTCGCCGATCCGCACGCCCTGCACGTCGATGACCGTGTCGTGCGGGCGGAAGTCGCGGCTGACGAGCTTGAAGGGCTGGAGGATCAAGACGACCTTCTCCACGCCCGCCGACGCCTCGAGCGACTGCCGCAGCAGCTCCTTGGTGTGGCTGTCGCCGACGACGCCGATGATGGTGCGCTCGACCCCGGCCGAGATGTGGCTGCTCAGCCCGGCGTCTTGAATCCGCTTCACGATCTCGTTGATCTGTTCGCGCGACGCGCGAGGCTCCATGACGACGATCATCGTCGTACCCCGCCTCCTCCTGGCATGAAAAACACAAACCTCTCACCCCACGATTGGGGCGAGAGGTCGACATGACTCCCGCGGTGCCACCCGGCTTCGGATCCGCAACGGATCCGCGCTTGTCAGAGGACGAGGCCCGAGCCCGATCCTCCTCTCCGAAGGTTACGGCGGAGACTGCCGGCGGAGCCTACTCCCTCACGGATTCGGTCCGCGCCTCCCGGGCCCATTCACCGCTCTGTGACTGCCGCGCTCCCACCGGTACGCGGCTCTCTGCCAAGTCCTTGGAGCGGGTACTCCTCCCGGTCATCGGCCGATATGCGGTTGTGTGTAACGGTTATTGTACCACAGCAGTCAAGAGGAAGCGCTCATTCGCCGCTAAGCGGCCCGCTCTTCCGCTATTCCTGACCCTGCGTCGGGAAGCGCCTTCCTCCGGTCACGCGCGACGATGAGGGCCAGCGCCCACAGCGCGGCCGCGAAGATCGCATACCACAGGAGATGCTGAGCGGGCGAAGCGGCGACGGGAGCAAGCAGCGCCTGGCCGCCAGGGAACACGGCGTGCATGAGCATGGCCACGAGGACGCTCCGCGTGTGCGTGTAGACCCACGTCATGAGGAGACGGTACGGCGTCATCATCGCCACCGTCCAGAGCAGCATGCGGGGCACCAGCAGCGAGCCGAACACGGCCGTCGATCCCCAGACGTCGGGAAGCATGTGCCAGACCGACCAGATGAGCCCCAGGGTCAGCGACCTCAAGAGGAGAGACGTCCGCCGCAGCATCCTCGGCGTGGCGAATCCCGTCCAGCCGATCTCCTCGAAGACCCCTGCGGCGAGGCCGCCCACACAAGCGTAGAGGAGCAGCCCGACCCTGTCGGCGGTCGTCAGTATGCCGGGAGTGAAGACGGGCGACACCAGCGACAGCAGTCCGAAGATCACGGCGAGCAAGACGGGGGCCGTCAGCAGGGCCACCGCATACCAGCGGAGCGGGACGCGCCATCGGGTCACGCGGGCCAGCAGCTCCCGCAGCCCTGTTCTGCCTTCCATCACGGCCGTCATCACGATGCCGGCGATGCTCGGGCCGGCGGCCATGGACGCGAAGACCAGAACGAAGAGGCCCGCGTCTTCCTTGTCTCCTGGGAATCCCGAGGGGACGGTGGCAAGCAGAATCCCTCCCCACGAGATCACAAAGGCCAGGACGAAGTATGCCACGATGGGATAGCGTCGGATGCCGCTCATGGCGCGCCCCCTCCAAAGGCGCCGGCAGACCCGCCAGGCCGTCGCCTACAACAGCGTAATGGCAGGCCGCACCCAACGATATCAGACACAGGACGGATTTCGTGGTGCGGAACGCGGGGACCGAGCGGGTCGAAACGTGTGAAGGGCCCGGCTAGTGCTTCAGCGCCGTCCGCGGCGGGGGGAACTTCGCCGGCAGTCCGTCCACGAGGACCTGATAGAGCGCCACCGCGGCGGGCAGCCCGGGCACGCGGTGCCGGCCGAGCGGGCGGAAGCGCAGGCCGGCGGGCACCGACTCGAGGGCCGTCTTGACCTCGCCGGAGGCCACGATCTGGCCGCCGTGGGCCGCGGCGCAGACGCGCGCGGCGGTGTGCACGGTCATCCCGATGTACCCGGCGTCGGTCAGCGTCGGCCGCCCGCTGTGCAGTCCGATGCGGACGCGCACGGCCAGGTCGGCCGGACGCTTGGGATCCAGCAGGCAGCGCTGCACCTCCGCGGCAGCGCGCAGGGCCGCGGCCGGGCGCTCGAAGACAGCGAAGAACTCGTCCGCACGGGCGTCGATCTCCAATCCGCCGGCCCGCGTCACCGCCCCGCGGATGATCCCGCGCACGTCGTTGAGCAGATCGCCGTACCGGTCGCCCAGCCGGTGGAGGACCAGCGTCGAGCGCTCGATGTCGGTCATCATCAGCGTCACGAACCCGGCGGGAAGGGCCGCGGCCGCCGTCGCCGTGGCTTGTACTTCGCCGTACGCCTGGTCGTGCTCGAGGACGAAGCGCACCGCGGCCATCACCATCTTCGCCAGCTCCGGATCGGCGAGCGCCGTGCGGGCGTGGACCAGCGCGATCATGGGCCGGCCGAGGCGTTCCAGATACGTCACCGCCCGGCCCTTGCCGTCTGCGGGCAGCGAAGCGGGTCTGCCCTTCGCGTCCAGGTAGGCGCCCGAGGCCTCGGACCAGTGGAAGACGTTGAGGGTGGGATCGCGCAGCGCCCGGCGGAGCCGCTCTTCCAGCTCGCCGGGAGCGCCGGTGCCGCCCAGCTCGATCACCAGGCGCCCCGCCGCGGCGTGCGTGCGCTCCGACTGCAGCTGGCGGGTGATGAAGCCGACGGGGACGATGCCGAACTTCTTCGCCGCGTTCAGCAGGCGGCGCCGGGCGCGCTCCCGGGCCTCGTCGCTCTCGAAGGC
>DASUAK010000211.1:0-5854 GCA_035763845.1 bacterium
CCTGTTCGGCATCTTCGCCGGAACGTACTACTGGTTCCCGAAGATGTTCGGGCGGTTCATGAATGAGCGGCTCGGGCGGTGGCACTTCTGGCTGACCTTCCTCGGCATCTATGCCACGTTCTTCCCGATGCACTTCGCCGGGATCGCCGGGATGATGCGCCGGATCTACGCCTCGAACCTCTACCAGCATCTCCAGGGTCTGGTGGGCCTGAACATCTTCATTTCGCTGGCCGCCTTCGCCCTCGGCGCGGCGCAGTTGATCTTCGTGGCCAACCTGTTCTGGAGCCTGTTCCGCGGGCCCCGCGCCGGGACGAACCCCTGGCAGGCGACGACGCTGGAGTGGCAGACCTCTTCCCCGCCACCGCACGGCAACTTCGCGGGTGAGCTGCCGGAGGTCCACCGCTGGCCGTATGACTACAGCGTGCCCGGCGCGGCGGAGGACTTCATCCCGCAGACCGTCTCCGCCGCCGGCTCGCCCGCTCCGGTCCACGGCGGCTCGGGCGAAGGCAGCAGCCCGGACAGAACCGGGGAGGCGGCGCGGTCATGAACCCGGCCCCCGTCCTCACACCGCCCCGCCGCACGCCCGACCTGCCGATCGGCCCGGGAGGGCCGCGCATCGCCGCTGCGGACGGCCCGGGAGAGGCGGAGCGGCGTCCCCCCTCGGGGGCGGCGCTCATCGCGGTCTGGCTGCTGGTGGGGACCGTGACGATCCTGTTCGCCGCGATCACGAGCGCGCTGCTCTCGCGCCGGGTCGAGGCGGACTGGCGGATCGGCCCCCTGCCGGCGGTCCTGTGGGCGGGGACCGCGGTGCTGGCCGTGAGCAGCCTGGCCGTGGAGTGGGCCCGGAGGCGCGGGCGGCGGGGCGACGCGGCGGGGCTCCGCAGGGGGCTGGCCCTCGGGACAGCCGCAGGGATTGGGTTCCTGCTGCTGCAGTGGACGGCCTGGCGGCAGCTCGCGGCGATGGGCGTGTACCTCTCCAGCAATCCCCACAGCGGGTTCTTCTTCCTGCTGACGGGGCTGCACGGGCTGCATATCCTCGGCGGCTTGGGCGGCCTGGGCTACACCCTGGCGCGCGCGCGCCGGGCGCCGGTCCCCGGCACGGCGGCGGGGGCGGCGGAGCCGGCGGCCGTGTTCTGGCATTTCCTGACGGTGCTCTGGCTGTATCTGCTGGCAATCCTCTTCGCCCTCTGAGGGCGTCGGGAGGCACGGATGGCGTCGACGCACACGATGGAGCGCACGCAGACCGGAGAGTGGAGCGGCGGCCGGTCGCCCTTCGGGGTGAACTGGCCGAAGCTGATGATGTGGCTGTTCCTGGTCCAGGACACCCTCACGTTCGCCGGCCTGCTCACCGGCTACGGGGTGATGCGCCTCTCCCTGGGGCGCTGGCCGGTGCAGGCCGAGGTGTTCAACCTCTACCTGGTCGGCGCGATGACCTTCATCCTGATCTGCAGCAGCGCCACGATGGCGGTGGCGGTGGCTGCGGCGAGCCGGGGCGACCGCCCGAAGGTCTCCCGCTACCTCCTGCTCACCGCCCTGGGCGGGCTGCTCTTCCTCGGGGGACAGTATCTGGAGTGGAGCCACCTCATCCAAGAGGGCGGCCGGCTCTTCACGAACCCCTGGGGCATCCCGCAGTTCACCGCGACGTTCTTCATCACCACGGGGTTCCACGGGGCCCACGTCTCCCTGGGCGTGCTCTACCTTCTGGTCACGCTGCTGCGGTGGAACCGCAACCGCATCAAGCCCGAGAGCATCGAGATCGCCGGCCTGTACTGGCACTTCGTCGACCTGGTCTGGGTCTTCATCTTCACGTTGCTCTACCTCATCTAGCGGAGGACGCGTCGTGGCGGACACGGAGCACAGCGGCGGCTACCGGATCTACGCGGTGACCTGGTTCTGGCTTCTGGTCATCACGCTGGTCGAGCTGGCCATCGTCCTCCTGCATGTGCCCAAGCTCATCCTGGCCAGCTCGCTGCTGATCATGGCCTTGCTCAAGGCCGGGCTGATCGTCGCCTACTTCATGCACCTGCGCTACGAACGGCTGTCCTTCATCTACGCTGTGCTCGTCCCGATGGTCTTCCTCGCCGCGGTGCTCTGGACCGGCGTCTTCCCCGACGCGCTGAACGTCCTGCACCTCCGCCGCTGATCGCAGGTTCCGGGAGGCGCCTTCCGGGGAAAAACAGCAGCGAGGGACCGGGGCGATCCACCAGGTCGTCGCGCGATGCTGTCGGTCTTCCCCCTGACGACTCCCCCAGGATCGCCCGGTCCCCCTGATTTGCCGAGAAGGAGGAACCCAGCGATGACATTTCAGGGCGTGTTCGCGGTGCTGATCCTCGTTGCCGCGGCCATCTTTGCTATGCTGAACCAGCCCCTGCTCTACGCGCCGCAGACGGTGCGCATCCCGGGGGGCACCTTCAGCGTGCCGCTCGTCGGCCTGCTCGTGGCGATCACGGCGGGCGCGGTCCTGCTGATGCTCCTGGCCGACGCGCTGGCCCTGTCGGGCTGGCGGGAGAGCAACCGGCGGCTGCGCCGGCGCCTCGACGACCGCGACCACGAGGTGGCGGTGATGAAGAGCGACGACTACGAGATCGTGTCGGCAAAGCTGGATGCGATGCGGCACGACCTCTCCGACCAGATCGCCTCGCTCGGCCGGCTGATCGAGACCCGGCCGGTCGAGACCCGGCCGGTCATGCGGGAGGAGCGGGCGGGGATCGCCCCGCCGCGGTAGCGTTGGTCTAGCGTTCGCTGAGGAGCCGGACGGCGGCCGGGACGGACTCGGCCGTCGCCGGCTCCAGGCCGCCGATGGTGAGGAGCCGCCGTACCAGAGGCGAGGGCACGACGACGACGGCGAACTCCCGCTGCCGGGACAGCTGCAGGTAGTCGTCGAGGGCGCGCAGCCCCGAGGCATCGAAGTACTCCACCGCGGTCAGCTCCACCACGACGGGTCCCCCGCTCCGTGCCGCCCGGGAGAGGTAGGTGCGGAACAGCGAGGCCGTCGAGATGTCGACCTCCCCCTCCATCCGCACTACGGTGATCCCGCCGACGTCCTCGATGTGCCCCACCAGCAGTTCGCCCGCGGAGCCGCCCCGGATACCGTCCCAGAAGAGGTAGGCTGACCGGCCCGGCCGGCCCGGCGCCCGCTCCGCCGTCCCCTCGCGCACGGTGACGTCCACCGCGATGCCTTCCACGCCGACCCACCGCCCGCGGGCGTCGTAGACGGGGCTGTTGCGGACCTCCGTCCACAGGACGGTGCCGTTCCGGTGGCGGCAGCGGAGGACCGCGGGACCCGCAGCGGCCTGCGGGGACTGCAGCAGTGTGACGAGCGTGAGTGCGTCGTCTGGATGGACCAGCTTGAAGCCGATCAGGGGGTCGGCGTAGTACTCCTCGGGGGTGTACCCGACGATGTCGATCACCGAGGGACTGACATATTCGTACCCCGGCCGGGGCGCCAGCCGATACCGGTAGTACACCAGGGAACCGGCCCCGGCACACTCCTGCAGGGGGGACATCGAAGCGCACCTCGCACCGAGATTGGGGGGAGATTACACTCCCGAGGCGCGCTTTCCTTTCTTGGGCTGTACTTCATCCCTCCATGGAACTTCCCGCCCTGGCCGCGGGGCGGAATGCCTCCCTGGGATGCCAGGGCGTGCCCAGGCGGGGCAGCAGGTAGCGGTCCAGTCCGTAGTGCCCCGCCACCTTCCAAGCAAGCATCAGCAGGATGGAAAAGGTGAACAGAAGCGGGTTGATGCTGGCCGTGCCGGCCATCATGAAGTTCCAGTTCATGAACGCCCCGAAGAAGGCCGCGATCCCGGTGAAGGCCCCGAGCAGCAGCATGGCGCCGATCAGCACCTCACCCACCACGATCAGCTTCGCGAACCAGGAGTATGCCCCCGCCTCAAGGAGCCACTGGATGAAGGCACGGTACCAGTCGAAGGCGATGGCGGGACGCCCCGGCGGCTCCGGAACCGTCGCCGCCCGCTCCCAGAACCCACGCAGCGCAGCCCCCGTCTCCACCCATGCCGGGTTGCCGATCTTGCCGAGCCCCGACGTCAGCCACGCCCATCCGACGTACAGGCGGATCGGAAGCCACAGCCAGGCCAGACGCGTCGTATCGAAGGCGGCGGAGGTGACCGCGGGCGTATCGTACACTACCGTGCGCCGGCTCACTACCATCTGTGCACACTCCGGGTGAGGAAGTCTGTTCGGTCCTACCGGTTAGTCGTGCGCGGCGTGGGTTTCGAACAGCATGATGGGCCCGTGCTCGACGCGGACCAGGACGTCGTGTCCCTGACGCAGCCGCCGGAGGGCATCGGCAGACATGGCCGCGCGCGGGTAGAGGCAGGCGGCGATCACGGGCAGGACGTGCAGGTGCTCGCCGGCGGTGGCCTCGTACTCGAGCATCTGGGCGAGCTCCGCCGGCGAGTCGACGTCCACTTCCGCGAAGATGCGCAGACCGGTGAAGCCGCCGTCCTCCGCCGCCCCGGCCAGCTTCCCCCATCTCTCGGAGACCTGGGCGGCATCGAGCGGAGCGCCGCCGGGGAAGTACAGGTCGCGGAACGACGCCAGGGTGAACGCCTCCGAGTCCACGAACCGCCGGGCGGCGGGGCCGAAGCGGCGCGCCGTGTGCCTGGCGCGGTCCGGATCGGAGCAGAGCCAGAGACAGCGTTCGCCCCCGACGAGGCCGGCCTCGAGGTACCGCAGCGCCGGCATGTCCAGGTGCTCCGGATCGCTGAAGAACCCGAGCAGGTGACTGCCCGGGCTGACCGTGGCCTCGCCCAATCCGAGCGGGCGCGGGCCGGTCACGACACGGGCTCCAGGGACTGCCGGTCGCCGCGATGGGGCAGGCCGGCCAGCGCCGTCCCGACGTCGCTCGCCAGCGCCGTGAAGAGCATCAACACGGTGGGGGTAAACGCTCCCCGTGCCGCGAGCACGATGGAGCCGCGGCCGCTCTCGAACGTCGCCTCCGCCGTCATGTAGTCTCCGCGCGCGGCGGTGTAGAGCGAGCCGCCGACGATCCCGGTGCTGCTCGGCCACACCGCGAACAGCCGGCTCCAGGCCGCTCCGGGCGGCCCGAGCGGCACCCCCTCCTCCAGCCGTTCGGAAAGGGCGTCCAGGACGGATGGCCCGGGCTGCCCCTGCAGCTGCACCGTGACCGCCTCGACGGGGATGAACATCGGCAGGGAGTTGCACAGGAACGCCGCGGCCTCCCCGGCGGTGGGCAGCCGGTGCAGGAAGTGGCGCCAGATGGGGACGAGGGCCCCGACCGGATCGCCGCTCAGCAGTGCCAGGCGCGAAGCGAACTCCTCCCCCGGGACGAAGAACGGGTTGGAGAAGACGCGCTCGCCGATGACGATGCGCGGATGGGACAGCAGCATCGCCAGGATGAGCTCGGGGCGGAAGCGGATCGATCCGTACTGACAGATCACCGAAACGGGCAGTGGGGCGAGAACGGTGTTGAGGGCGGCCTCGAATGCCGCGGCCTGCTCCGTCCCGGGCCGCTCCTCCAGCGCCCACGCCATCTCCGCGATCGCGCGGGTGTGGCGAGCGTTGCGGGCCTGGGACTCTCCGGCCCGGTCGCGCCAGAACCGGAACATCCGCTCAGAATCGAAGTATCCCTCGGCCAGGTGCACGTCCCGCGTGGAGAAGGCGCGCAGCGCCCGGGCGTTACCCTCGAGGTGTGCCGGCAGATGCTCGCGGGAGGGATCCTGCACCCAGACCGCGGCCTCCCCCTCCCCTGCGCCCTGCAGGAAGCGCGCCGCAGCCCGCCGGTCCCGCACGGGATCGGTCCAGACCGAGCAGAGATGGTCTCCGGATTCCGGATGGTACGCCCCGATGAGGATACCTCGCCCGGTGATGG
>DASUAK010000212.1:0-7329 GCA_035763845.1 bacterium
TTCTCGCAGTACGACCGGTCGGCCTATCCGCCGGAGATCGCGGCCCTGATGACGGGGATCCGCCCGGAGGGCTTCCTTGTCAAAGCCTCCCTCCGCGCGGGGGGCAGGCCCGATCTGGAGCTGATCCCCCTGGCGATCGACGGGGACGGCGATCCGTCCGCGGACAGTTCCGAGCGGGTCGTGGAGAAGATCCGGGCGATGTGCGAAGTCCCGGCGCGGTACGACGAAGGCAGCTTCCACCTCGAGACGTAGGCGCGGAGGGGAGCGGTGATGGCGGAGCAGCTGAAGGCGGAAGAGATCGCGGCGGCGGCCCGGATCGCGGGCGTGGAGCTCACCGAGCGCGAGCGGGCCGGCATCGCGCAGACCCTCGCGGGCTTCCTGGCCGCATTGCGCGGTCTCCCGGCGGGACAGACGGTGGAGCCCCTGCCGGTGTTCACTCCCGGGGAGGAGGAGGGATGAGCGCCGATCTCGCCTACCTGAGCATCTCCGAGCTCGCCGCTGGCTACCGCCGGGGGACGCTCTCGCCGGTGGAGGTAACCCGCGCGGCGCTCGAGCGCATCGAGCGCGAGGAGAAGTACCTGAACGCCTACATCCTAGTCACGGGCGACCGCGCCCTGGAGCAGGCCCGCTCGGCCGAAGCGAGGATCCGCCGGGGCGACGCCTCACCGCTGTGCGGCGTGCCGTACAGCCTCAAGGACATCTTCGACGTGGCCGGCCTGCCGATGACCTGTGCCAGCAACGTGCTGCGCGGGCACCTCTCCGCGACCACGGCCTTCGTCGCCCGGCGGCTGGCGGACGCGGGGGCGGTGCTGCTCGGGAAGAACAACATGCTGGAGTTCGCGTACGGTGAGACCCACCCGGACTTCGGCAACACCCCGAACCCCTGGAGCGCCGAGCGCTCCGCCGCGGGGAGCAGCACCGGGTCGGCGGTCTCGGTCTGCGCCGGCCAGGCCTACTTCTCGATCGGCACGGACACCGGCGGCTCCATCCGTCTCCCGGCGTCCTACTGCGGGCTGGCCGGGGTCAAGCCGACCTACGGCCGCGTCAGCCGCAGCGGGGTCGTCGCGCTGTGCTGGTCCTGCGATTTCGTGGGGCCGCTCGCGCGCTCGGCCGCCGACGCCGCGCTCGTCCTGGGAGCGATCGCCGGGCACGATCCCTCCGACCCGACCTCGTCGCGCCGGCCCGTGCCGGATTACGCTGCGGCACTGGGGCGGCCGGTCCGGGGGCTGCGGGTGGGCGTGGTCCGCCGCGAGTTCGAGGAGCACCTCGACGCCGACGTGCGCGACGCGGCGACTCAGGCCCTCGACGTTCTCCGCGATCTCGGCATGGAGGTCGTGGAGGTCTCTCCGCCCCCGTTCGAGCACGCCGTCCTCGCCCTGCTGACGATCCTGCTCGTCGAGGCCTCGTCGATCCACCGCACCTGGATGGCAGAGCGGCCGGAGGGGTACTCGGCGGCCGTGCTGGAGCGCCTGCGCCAGGGCGCCCTCATCCCGGGCGTGGACTACCTTCACGCCCAGCGCGCGCGCCGGGAGTTCCGGGACGGGATCGCCCGCGTCTTCCAGGAGGTGGACCTCCTGGTCACCCCGACCTCGCCCTCGGTGGCCCACCGCTTCGCCGACGAGGTGCCCGGCCGGGACCTCACCCCCTACGTGCGCCGCACCGGGCCGTTCAACCTCACCGGCTACCCGGCCATCTCCATCCCCTGCGGCATGAGCGGCGGGCTGCCGCTCGGGCTGCAGCTCGTCGCACGGTACTTCGCCGAAGACGTGATGTTCGCAGCGGCGGACGCCTACCAGCGGGCCACCGACTGGCACCGGCGCCGCCCGCCCGCGGTCTCATGACGCGATCATCGAGAGGAGGCACTGGCGTATGGCTCTGACCACATGGAAGGATCCCAAGGAGTCGGCGATCACCGAGGCGGTGTCACTGGACGCCCCCTGGGCCCTCGTCGAGAAGTTCGCCACCCTGGTGCGGGACTCGGGCGGGAAGGCCGAGCGCAAGGGCGTCGACTACATCATGAAGCAGCTGGTGAAGTGGGGCGTGCCGCACACGCTGCACGAGCCCGAGCTGCTGATCAGCATTCCCAAGAAGGCCAAGCTGGAGATCGTATCACCCGAGGCGCGAACGCTCACGGCGAAAACGCCTGCCATGTCCCTGTCCACCGACGGGCGTTCTCGCCGAGGCGCGGTTGTGTATGTTGCCCCCCAACCCGGCGGAGCCATCATTGGTCTGTTCGAGGGCCAGGGCGACATCGCCCAGGATGTGGACGGCAAGATCGTCCTGACCGACGGCTACCCCTCGCCGGCGAAGGTCATCGAGTTCCAGGAGAAGGGCGCGCTCGGCGCGATCTTCATCAGTCCCGGCGAGCGCATCCACGAAGGGATCTGCACCAGCATCTGGGGCTCGCCCGACCTGGACACCATCCGGCGCAAGCCGCGTATCCCGGTGGTGGCGGTGAACAAGACGGAGGGGGCCGCCCTGCGCGCGCTGGTCCAGGCCGGACCGGTCAAGGCGAAGCTCTCCACGAAGCTCGACGAGGGCTGGCGCCCCATCCCCGTCCTGGTTGCGGAGATCCGCGGGAAGGACGAGCCGGAGAAGTTCGTGCTGCTCCACGGGCACATCGACGGCTGGCATGACGGCGTCGGGGACAACGCCACGGGCGACGCCACGATGCTGGAGGTGGCCCGCGTCCTGTGGAAGCACCGGGGCGCGCTGGCCCGCACCGTGCGCATCGCCTGGTGGTCGGGCCACTCCCACGGCCGCTACGCCGGTTCGGTCTGGTACGCTGACACCTTCGCCCTGGACATCGACGAGAACTGCATCGCCCACATCAACTGCGACTCGCCCGGCTGCCGCTGGGCCACGGTCTACGACGACGTCTTCTGGATGAGCGAGGCGGAGGCGCTGACCAAGGCCGTGATCCACGACGTCACCGGCCAGCAGGCCAAGGGCGGCCGGCCGCTGCGCGCAGGCGACAAGTCGTTCAGCAACATCGGCGTCTCGACGTTCTTCATGCTGAGCTCCACGATGCCGGAGGCCCTGCTCAAGGAGAAGGGCTACTATCCGGTCGGCGGGTGCGGCGGCAACATCGCCTGGCACACCGAGGACGATACGATGGAGATCGCCGACCGCGACAATCTGCTGCGCGACATGAAGGTGTACGCCGCGGCGACGCTCCGCGCCGCGAACAGCCCGGTCTACCCGCTCGACTTCCGGGCCACGGCCCGGGAGTTCGGCCGGACCCTGGCGCGCTATCAGGAGGCGGCCGGAGGGGGCTTCGACTTCGCCCCGGCGCGCACGGAGATCGGCGCCCTCGAGGACGATCTGGAGCGCTTCTACGACTCGGCCGCCTCGCTCGGCGGCCGGCCCGTGACCGATCCCGCGGTGCAGCGGGCCAACGAGATCCAGCGGCGGCTGGCGCGCGTCCTCGTGCCGGTGAACTACACGCGCGCGGGGCGTTTCCGGCACGATCCGGCCGTGAACGTGCCGGCCCTGCCCGACCTCGAGCCCGCGCTGCGATTGGGCAAGCTGGAGCCCGGGAGCGAGGCGCACCGCGTCACGCGGATCCACCTCGCCCGGGGACAGAACCGCCTGATCGGCGCGCTGCGAGCGGCCCGGCGCATCCTCGAGGAGGCGCGCCTGTAACCCGTGCACCGCTACCTCGCCCGGCGGCTGTTGATCATGGTGCCGATCCTGCTCGGCATAACCGTGGTCAGCTACCTGATCATGGCGCTCACGCCGGGCGATCCGGTCCAGATGATGATCAGCCCCTCGATGAGCCGGGAGGACATGGAGATCCGCCGGCGGGCCCTGGGGCTGGACCAGCCCGTGCACGTGCGCTACCTGAAGTGGCTGGGCGAGGTGGCGCGCGGCAACCTCGGCTACTCGTTCAGCAGCGGCGCGCCCGTGACGCGGCGGGTGGGGGAGCGCCTCGTGCCGACCCTCAAGCTCACCGGCACGGCGCTGCTGCTGTCCTACCTGATCGGCATCCCGGTGGGCGTCATCGCCGCGACCCGCCGCTACAGCACGGCGGACTACCTGGCGACGGTGCTGACGTTCCTGGGCATCAGCCTGCCGACGTTCTTCCTCGGCCTTGCCGGGATCTATGTCTTCTCTCTCCGGCTGCGCTGGCTGCCGGTGGGGGGCACGATGACGCTCGGCGGCGAAGGCGGCTTCCTCGACGGGCTGCTGCACCTCATCCTGCCGGCCAGCGTCCTGGCGGTGGCCGGCGCGGGCGCGGTGACGCGCTACGTGCGGTCCAGCATGCTCGAGGTGCTGGGCCAGGACTTCGTCCGCACGGCGCGGGCGAAAGGGCTTGCCGAGGCGCTGGTGCTGCGGCGCCACGCCCTGCGCAACGCGCTCATCCCGGTGATCACCATCGCCGGGCTGCAGGTGCCGGCCCTGCTGGCCGGGGCGGTCATCACCGAGCAGGTCTTCGAGTGGCCCGGGATGGGCCGGCTGACCATCGAGGCCATCAACCAGCGGGATTATCCCGTGATGATGGCCATCACGTTGATCACCGCGCTGCTGGTCGCCGCGGGGAATCTGCTGGCCGACGTGGCCTACGCCGTGGCGGACCCGCGCATCCACTATGGTTGACCGCGATGAGTGACGCCGCCTCCGTGCCGGGCTCGCTGGCGCCGGCCCGACCGTCCCGCGCCGTCTCCTTCTGGGGCCTGGCCGCCGGCCGGTTCCTGCGCCACCGCATGGCCGTCCTGGGGTTGGCCGTGATGGCGGCGGTCACGCTCCTGGCCGCGGGGGCCGCGCTGATCGCCCCGCACCCGCCGAGCTCGATCGACCCCGTCGCCTTCCAGGCGGCGCCCTCGTCGACCCACCCGCTGGGCACCGACAGCGTCGGGCGGGACGTTCTGAGCCGCGTCATCTACGCCGGCCGGGTCTCGCTCACCGTGGGGATCCTCGCCGTGGCGATGTACGTCGTCATCGGCACGGCGATCGGCGCGGCGGCCGGGTACTATGGGGGGACCTTCGACCTCGTGCTCAGCCGGGTGATGGACGTCATGCTGTCCTTCCCGCCGCTGATCATCATCCTGTTCGCGGTGAGCGTCTTCGGCCGGCCCAGCATCTGGAACGTCATCATCGTGCTGGGCATCCTCGGCTGGCCGTCGCTCGCCCGCCTGGTGCGCGGGCAGTTCCTGGCGCTCCGCGACCTGGAGTTCGTGCTGGCCGCCCGGTCGGTCGGAGCCTCGGACGCGCGCGTGGTGATCCGGCACATGCTGCCCAACGCCCTGGCCCCGGTGCTGGTGGCGGCGACCTTCGGGATGGCGAACGCCATCCTGATCGAGGCGGCGCTGTCGTTCCTGGGGATGGGTGTGCAGCCCCCCACGCCGTCGTGGGGCAACATGCTCACCGACGCCCAGTCGCTCACGGTGCTGGAGCGGATGCCCTGGCTGTGGGTGCCGCCGGGGGCGATGATCCTCATCTCGGTGCTGTCCATCAACTTCATCGGGGACGGGCTGCGCGATGCGCTCGATCCCGGACTCAGGCTGTAGGGGGAAGGCCACGACAAGGGGAGGTGCGGTGATGAGAGTGCGCTCGTGGCAGGCGATCGCCGCCGCGGTGCTCGCGGTGGCGGTGCTCCTGCCGGCAGGGGCCCTCGGCGGGCCGAAGTCGGAGCTGGTCGTCGTGGCGGGGATGTGGAGCCCGCCCAACAACTTCAGCCCGATCAACACCGACAGCTCGTACGGGTACTACGCCGTGCGTTTCATGTTCCAGGGCATGCTGGAGGCGCGGCTGGAGAACAACCAGCTGAGGTTCTTCCCCGCGCTGGCCAGCCGCTGGGAGGCGAGCCAGGATCGGCAGACCTTCCGTTTCACGATCCACCCGAGGGCCAACTGGCACGACGGGCGGCCGATCACCTCCGCGGATGTGGAGTTTACCCTGCTGACGATCAGCGACCCGAAGACGCAGACCAACCGCGGCGCGGAGATCGCGACGGTCGCGGGATTGAGCACCGGCGGAAAGCGCGTGGAGGGGCAGCAGCTCGGCTTCCGCATCCTGGGGCCGAAAGCGTTCGAAGTCCGGACGAAGACACCGGTCGATCCGCAGATGTTCTTCGAGCGGTTCGGCTCGGGAGTCTACATCCTACCGAAGCACATCCTGGGAACCGTCCCGCCGGATCAGCTGGCCCGGCATCCGTTCTTCCTGGCGCCGACCGTCGGCAACGGGCCCTTCAAGTTCGTCCAGTACAAGACGGACCAGTTCGTCGAGTTCGTGGCGAACGACGCGTACCATGTGGGCGCGCCAAAGGTCCGGCGGGTGTTCATCCGCATCATCCCCCCCACGACGATGCTGGCGCAGCTCGAGCGGCAGGATCTTGATGTGACGGCCGGCCTCGGCATCGGAGACATCCTGGTGGAGGATTGGGACCGGGTGAAGGCGATGCCCCACGTGCGGGCCGTCAGTATCCCCGGTGTCGCCTATCAGTTCATGTCGTTCAACTTCGCCAGGAACTACCTTGCCGACAAGCGGGTGCGCCGGGCCTTTGCCCACGCCATCAACCGCCCGCTCATCGTGAACCAACTGCTGCGGGGTGAGGCGCAGATCGCGGAAGGGCCGATCCCGCCGATCAACCCGTACTTCAACAAGAATGTGAAGCCATGGGGCTTCGACCCGGCGCGGGCCCGCGCCCTGCTGCAGGAGGCGGGCTGGGACTTCAACCGCACGATCGTGCTGCGCGTGCCGACCGGCAATATCCTGCGCGAGCGCACCGGGGACATCATTCGGGAGAACCTGGTCGCCGCCGGGATCAAGGCGGAGATCCAGAAGTCCGACTTCCCGACGCACCTGGCGGCGCTGTACGCGAAGAACTACGATGTTGCCCTGGTGGGCTGGGGCGGTCCGACCGACCCCGACGTCAGCTCGCAGTTCCGCACCGGCGGGCAGTACAATTTCACGTTCCACTCCATTGCGGCGATGGACCAGCTGCTGGACGACGGGGTGAAGAACGCCGACCCGGCGAAGCGCCGCGAGATCTACAACAAGTTCCAGGAGATGTTCGCGGAGGAGCTGCCCTACGTGGTGCTGTATTATGCCGGCGGCCGGGCAGCGGTGGCCAGGAGAATGAGCGGCGTGCTCTACGACGTCTCGGGCCTGTACGATTTCCAGACGTACGGCTGGGTCGCCGGGACGCAGTAAGTGTCGTCGCGGGAGGAGGGCGCCCTCCCTCCTCCCGCATGCGAAGGGGAGGCGTTCATTGAGCGAGGGGTTGGTTGCATGAAAGCCGTCGTCATCCGCGAGCACGGCGGGTTGGATACCCTGCGCCTGGACGAGATCGCCCGGCCGGAGCCCCAGGCCGGCGAGGTGCTGGTG
>DASUAK010000213.1:0-3807 GCA_035763845.1 bacterium
AACCTGCCAGAAGGCGACCCCCGATCACGTCCAGCAGGCCGTCGCCGCGGCGGATGAGGCGTTCAAGACCTGGTCCCGCGTTCCCGCGGAGGAGCGCGCCGCCATCCTCCTCCGCGCCGCCGACCGCCTGCGCCGCCGGAAGTACGTCGCCGAGGCGTGGCAGGTGTTCGAGGTGGCCAAGAACTGGGGCGAGGCGGACGGGGACGTCGCCGAGACGATCGACCACCTGGAGTGGTTCGCCCGCGAGGCGCTGCGCTACGCGCAGGGCCGGCCGCTGGCGCCGCACCCGCAGGAGATGAGCGAGTACGTCTACGTGCCCCTCGGCGTCGTGGCCGTCATCCCGCCCTGGAACTTCCCGCTGGCCATCCCGGTGGGGATGGCCGCCGGCGCGATCGCGGCCGGCAACACGGTGGTGATGAAGCCGTCCTCGGACTCGCCGGCGAACGCCTTCGTCTTCCTCGAGGCGATGGAGGAGGCCGGGCTCCCGCCGGGCGTCCTGAACATCATCACCGGCTCGGGCGGCAGCGTCGGCGATCCGCTGGTGCTGCACCCCCGCGTGCGCATGATTGCCTTCACCGGCAGCAAGGACGTGGGCCTGCGCCTGTACGAGCACGCGGCCAAGGTGTCGCCCGGACAGATCTGGCTGAAGCGCTGCATCGCGGAGATGGGCGGCAAGAACGCCGTGGTCATCGACGACGAGGCGGACCTCGATGAGGCCGTGACCGCGGCGGTCGCCTCGGGCTACGGCTTCCAGGGCCAGAAGTGCTCGGCCGGCTCCCGCCTGGTCGCCACGGCCGGGGTCTACAAGGACGTGGTCGAGGCGTTCGTGGAGAAGGTGCGCGCCCTCGAGCAGGGTCCCGCCAGGGACAACTACTTCGCCGGCGCGGTGATCAACGAGCGGGCGAAGGAGACGATCATGGAGTACGTGCGGGTGGGCCGCTCGGAAGGCCGCCTCGCCGCCGGCGGGGAGCCGGGCGACGCCGCGGGCCACTACATCCAGCCGACGGTCTACGTGGACGTCGACCGCAAGGCGCGGATCGCCCAGGAGGAGATCTTCGGCCCGGTGGTCTCCGTGATCAAGGCGAAGGACTTCGACGACGCGCTGGCGATCGCCAACGGCACCGAGTACGGCCTCACGGGCGCGGTCTTCTCCCGCAATCCGGAGAAACTGGCCCGCGCCCGCGCGGAGTTCTTCGCCGGCAACCTCTACCTGAACCGCAAGTGCACCGGCGCCCTGGTGGGCGTGCATCCCTTCGGCGGCTTCAACATGAGCGGCACCGACGCCAAGGTCGGCGGCCCGGACTATCTGCTGTACTTCCTGCAGCCGAAGGTCGTGTCCGTCAAGGTCCGGTGATCGAGGGCAAGGACCCGCGCCTGCTGGTGCGGTCCGCCGAGCCGCTCAACGCGGAGCCTCCGCGGGAGCTGCTCGCCCGGACCTTCCTCACCCCCGTGAGCCTCTTCTTCGTGCGCAACCACGCGCCGGCGCCGGCGGTGGATCCCGACGCCCACCGCCTGACCGTGGGCGGGCTGGCCCGGCGGCAGCGATCCTACACGGTGGATGAGCTTCGGCGCCGGTTCCGGGAGGTCACGCTGGCCGCCACGTTGCAGTGCGCGGGGAACCGCAGGGTGGAGCTGATGGCGGTGCGGCCCATCGACGGGGAGATCCCCTGGGACGCGCAGGCCATCGGCACGGCCGAGTGGACGGGGGTGCACCTGCGGGACGTGCTCGAGGATGCGGCGATCGGACAGAACGCGTCCCACGTTGAATTCACGGGGCTCGACGACATTGAGAAGGACGGTCGGGTCATGGGCTTCGGGGGCTCTATCCCTCTCAGCAAAGCCGGGGGCGACGAAGTGCTGCTGGCATACGGCATGAACGGCCGGCCCTTGACCCGCCTACATGGTTTCCCCCTGCGCGCGGTCGTCCCCGGGTACATCGGCGCGCGCAGCGTGAAGTGGTTGGCCTCGATCACGGTGCGATCGGACCCCTCGGACAACTACTTCCAGCGCCACGCCTACCGGATGTTCCCGCCGCACGTGCGCGCGGAGACCGCGGATTGGGACGCGGCCGCGATGCTGGGCGAGGTCGGGCTGAATGCGGTGATCCTGACGCCGGGAGATGGGGAGCGCGTTGCACCGGGCCCGGTCACGTGCCGCGGATACGCCGTGGCAGGAAGGCGCCGGATACAGCAGGTCGAGCTATCGCCGGATGGCGGCAGGACGTGGGTTGCGGCTGAGCTCGTCCCGCGACATCTCGACGCGCTACCTTGGGCCTGGACCCAATGGCAGGCGACAGTGGTCCTGGAGCCGGGCGCGCACCAACTGATCGCCCGCGGAGTGGATTCCGCGGGCGGACTTCAACCGGAAAGCCCGGCTTCGGTCTGGAACTTCAAAGGCTACATGAACACCGCCCGCCACCGGATCACGGTCCAGGCGGGCTAGCGTCGCCCATCGGGGGGAGAAGGCCATGGCCGGGTCGGATAGGATCGAACTGCGCGGGCGCTCGGTGGAGGGGGCCGAGCGCATCCTGACGCCGGAGGCCCTGCGCTTCATCGCCGACCTGCACCGCGAGTTCAACCCCGCGCGCGAGCGGCTGCTGCGCCGGCGCCGGGAGCGCCAGGCCGAGCTCGACGCCGGAGCCCGGCCAGACTTCCCGGCCTCCACGAAGCACGTTCGCGACGGCGACTGGCGGATCGCCCCCACGCCCAGGGATCTGCAGAAGCGCTGGGTCGAGATCACGGGCCCCACCGACCGGAAGATGCTGATCAACGCGCTGAACTCCGGGGCTTCGACCTACATGGCCGACTTCGAGGACGCCAACACGCCCACGTGGGGCAACATGGTCACCGGCCAGGCCAACCTCATCGACGCCGTCGAGCGCACGATCACCCTGCAGACGCCGGAGAAGACCTACCGCCTCAACGAGGAGACGGCCGTCCTCATCGTGCGGCCGCGGGGCTGGCACCTCCCCGAGAAGCACCTCCTCGTCGACGGCGCCCCCATCTCCGGCAGCCTCTTCGACGCCGGCCTCTTCCTGCACCACTGCGGCCGGCGGCTGCTGCGGCGCGGCAGCGGCCCGTACCTGTACCTGCCGAAGCTCGAGAATCACCTCGAAGCGAGGCTGTGGAACGACGTCTTCACCTACGCCGAGAACCGCCTGGACCTGGGCGGGGGCTCGATCAAGGCCACCGTGCTGATCGAGCACATCCTGGCCGCCTTCGAGATGGACGAGATCCTCTACGAGCTGCGCGACCATGCCGCGGGGCTGAACGCCGGGCGGTGGGACTATATCTACAGCTTCATCAAGTGCTTCGGCGGCCGGGAAGGATTCGTCTTCCCCGACCGCGCGCAGGTCACGATGACAGTGCCGTTCATGCGGGCCTACGCGCTGCTGCTGGTCCACACCTGCCACCGGCGCGGGGCGCACGCTCTTGGGGGCATGGCCGCCTTCATCCCGAGCCGCCGGGATCCGGCGATCAACGAAGTGGCCCTGGCGAAGGTGCGCGAGGACAAGGTCCGCGAGTCCACGGACGGATTCGACGGCACCTGGGTGGCCCATCCCGACCTGGTCTCCGTGGCGATGGAGGTCTTCGCCGGCCATCTGGGCAGCCGGGCGCACCAGCTGGAGCGCACGCGCGACGACGTCCGCGTCCGGCCCGCCGAGCTGATCGACGTGGCCGTCCCCGGCGGCACGGTCAGCGAGGCCGGCCTGCGCAACAACGTGAGCGTCGGGATGCAGTACCTGGAGTCGTGGCTGCGCGGCACGGGCGCCGCGGCGATCTACAACCTGATGGAGGACGTCGCCAC
>DASUAK010000214.1:0-12886 GCA_035763845.1 bacterium
CTGACTGCCTGACGACGGACGGGAGGAAGGCCGGTGCGGATGCGTGGACCCCTGACCACGATGGCGGCAGCGGCCTTCCTCTTTGCTGCGCTGCTGCTCTCCCCGGGCCTCGGGGCCGAGCCGCTGCGCTTCGGGATCAGCCCGGGCGAGCTGGAGCTGCTCCCCGGCCCCGGCGGCACCGCCACGGGCAGCCTGCTGGTGATCAACTACACCGCCCAGCGCATCCACTTCAGAGTTCAGGTACAGGACCTCTTCCTGCGGCCCAGCGGCGAGCTGGACGTACTGCCGCCGGGCAGGCTCAAGTGGTCCGTAGCGAAGATGACCCGCCTCACTCCCTCGGAGTTCGACCTGGAAGCGCGGCAGGCGGTGCCGGTGCGGGTTACCGTCACACTGCCGCCCGAAGCGCGCGGAGGCCGCTACGGCGTCATCGTCGTCTCGCCGGCCCCGGTGCTGCAGACCAACGGCGCCCGCGGCACCGTGTCGATCGTCGTGCCGAAGCTGGCCGCGCGGCTGCTGGTGCCGGTGAAGGGCACGGAGGTCGTGCGGGGCGCGATCACCGGTATGGTGGCCGCGCCGCGCCCGGCGAACCGCGGCGCCGACGTCAAGGTCATCTTTCGCAACAGCGGAAACGTGCACGTGCGGGCGTCCGGCGAGCTGACCATCTCCGCTCCCGACGGCCGCCAGCTCGTCCGCCTGCCCATCGCCGAGGCGATCATCCTGCCCGGCTCGGTGCGTGAGTTCCGCCTGACGTGGGACGGCGCGGCCCTCGGCCCCGGCGTGCACACGGTGCGCGCGGTGATGGACTACGGCGCCGAGGCGCTGGTCGCCGGTGAGCTGACCTTCACGGTCCGGAAGTGACGGACATGCGCGCGTTGAGCGCCGCCGCGCTGCTGGCGCTGCTCATCACGGCGCCGGCGTGGGGGGCCGACCCCGTGCGCGTCCTCGTGGACGACGTTCCCCTCGTGCTGAGCCCTGCGCCGGCGCTGCAGGGCGCCTTCCTCTTTGTGCCGCTGCGCCTGCTGGCCCAGCACTTCCAGGCGGCGGTGGTCGCCGACCGCCAGACGGTCGAGGTGCGTCTCCCGGACGGCACCGACTACCGGCTGCGCCCCGGGCGGCTCGAGATCTGGTCGGGGGAGATCGTGATCGCGGTGGCCGAAGCGCCCGTCCAGGTGATCCAGGGCACGACGATGATCCCGCGGGGCGCGGTGGACGTCCTCTTCGGCACCCTCACCGTGTGGAACCCGCAGGACGGCGTGCTGACGATCACCACGGCCCGCCCGCCCGCCCCGGTGGCCGCGCCTCCGCGTCCGGCGCCGCCGGCGAGTCGCGCGGGGGGAGCGGCGCGCGCGGCGGCCGTCTTCGTCCCCGAGTTCCGGCCCGCCTCCGGGCGGGTGGTCGTGGCCTCGGGCTATGCCGCGGCGGGCCTCGCCCTGGGAGCGCAGACCACCGGGACGGCGCGCCTGCAGTTCCGGACGCACACAGGGCCGGAACATCTGGACGGGAGCGCGGCGGTCTCCGCGTCACCCTCGGCCGTCACCGGGTCGGGGACCATCACGAGGAGGACCGCCTCGGACAGTCTCACCATCGGAGGCATCTCGATCAACGATTCGCCCCTGACGGTGTACGAGCAGCCGCTGCTGGGGGCATTGTACGAGGTCCGGCGCGGCGGGGCGGCGCTGCGTCTCTTCGGCGGCAGCATCCCGGGCAGCGGCGCCCATCTCTACGGCATCACTGCCGCGCTCGAACCGGTCGGCGCCTGGCTGCTGCAGGGGGCGTCGGTCTACGATCCGGCGACCGGCGCCGTGATCGTCAAGGCGCGCGCCGCCCGGCCTCTGCGCGACGGGCTGACCGCGTTTGCCGAGACCGCGGGGGGCAGCGCCCCTGCCGGTGGCGGGACGGCGTGGCGGGTGGGGATGGAAGCCGGCCGCGGGTCGCTCGGCGGGTCCCTGAGTTTCCTGTCGCTCGGCCCGGGCTTTCCGGCGCTGGGGAACAGCGCGCTGTTCGCAAGCCGCAGCGGCCCGCTGCTGTCGCTCACCTACCGCCCCTCACCGCAGTGGACGCTCTCGGGCAGCGCCTCGCTGCTGCGCGGGACCGCCGGGGCGAGCGACCGCTCCGTGACCAGTGTCCTCGTACACTACCGGCCCGCGCCCAGCGTGGCCATCGTGGGCGAGACCCGCATGGTGGAGGATACCGCCGGCGGCGTGCTCACGCGCAGCACCGCCGCGCAGCTCGCCCTGGTCCTCACGCGGGGGCCCTGGGGGTTCGTGCTCGCGGGGAGCGCGACCGAGGACGCGGGGGTGCTCACCGGAACGGCGGGGGCCACGACCACCTTCTCGGCGCGGGCCGGCTATACACTGCGCGGCGGGCTGCCGGTGTGGGTCGAGGTGTCGCGCAGTCTCGGCGACACCGCCGCCTGGGCGTACGGCGCGGGAACGGCGGTCCGGGTCTCGGGCCGCACCACGCTGAACGCGCAGGTCCGGCACAAGATCTACACGCTGCCCTCGGCCTACGCCGACACCGCGGTCGAGCTCTCGTTCTCGCAGCCGCTGGCCTCGGGCGCGACCCTCACCCTGGGCGGAGGCGTGCAGTACGTGACCACGGCCCCGGCGGCGACGCCCTACCTGGCGTTCCAGTACGGCATCCCCCTCTACGCCTACGGTCCTCCGCAGACAGGACGCGTGGCCGCCGTGATGTACGTCGATCGGAACGGCAGTGGGACGCGGGAGCCCGACGAGCCCGGCGTGGGCGGGATCGTGCTGCGGGTGAACCAGAAGAGCGCCGCGATCTCCGACGGTGAGGGCGCGGCCTCGGTCGACGGCGTGCGCGCGGGAGACGTGACGGTTGCCGTGGACGGCGACACCATCCCGGCCCACCTCGTGGCGGTCGCCCCCGTGCAGACGCTGCGGGTCGAGGCGGCGCGGACGGCTCCGGTCAGCTTCGCGCTGGCCCCCGCGGCGGCGGTGGTCGGCGTCGTCTTCCACGACGAGAACGGGAACGGCGTGCGCGACGGCGGAGAGCGGGCCGTCCCCGGCGTGGTGCTGCAGCTGGCGGGCGCGGATCTCCTCCGCACCGCGGACGGCGCCGGAGTGTACGTCTTCGACCACCTCGCGGCGGGGGCGTACGCGGTCACGATCGACCCCCGGAGCCTACCGCTGGGGTTCCGGATCCGCGGGACTGGCGCCTATCCGGTCACCGTACGGGCGGGGGAGGAGCAGTCGCTGGACGTGCCGCTCGACGGACGGCCGGTCATCCGGACCTTCTGACCCTGGCGCCCTTGCGCGCCCGCGGGCCGCACCCTACCTTAGTAGTATGACGGTCTCGATCCAGGTTCAGCCCACCCCGAACGTCAACGCCCTGAAGTTCGTGCTCGATCGGAAGCTGACGGACGGCAAGAGCCAGACCTTCCGGTCGGGCGAGGACGCCGTGTCCCCGCTCGCGCGGGCGCTGCTCGCCATCCGGGGCGTCGTGCAGGTGTTCTTCCTGAACGACTTCATCACCGTGACGCGGAGCCCCGAGGTGCCCTGGGAGACGCTCGCGGACCAGGTGGAAGAGGCGATCCGCCTGCACTACGACGCCTAGGCGGCGTCCGGCGCGAACAGCAGGAAGGGATTCTCCAGCATCCGTTTGACCTCGCCGATGAACTGCGCCGCCTCCGCGCCGTCGGTCACCCGGTGGTCGGCGGAGATCGTCACCTTCATCACGGTCGCCGCGGTCAGCTGGCCCCCGCGCACGACGGGCCGCATCTGCGCCGCGCCCACGGCGAGGATGCCGGCGTGGGGCGGGTTGACGATGGCGATGAAGCTCTCCACGAAGTCGAACATCCCCAGGTTGCTGATCGTGAAGGTCCCGCCCTCGTAGTCCTGCGGCCGCAGGTGGCCGGCCCGGGCGCGCTCGGCCAGCGCCTTCGTCTCGTCGCTGATCTGCGCCACCGGCTTGCGGTCGCAGTCCCGCAGGACGGGGGCGATCAGGCCGTCCGGCAGGGCGATGGCCAGGGCGATATTGATGCGGCGGAAGCGCCGGATCTTGCCGTCGACGTACGCGCCGTTGAGGTTCGGGAACCGCCGCAGGGACAGCGCCACGGCGCGGACGATGAGGTCGTTCACCGTCACCTTGCGCCCGTCGTCCCGCGCGGCGTTGAGCTGCTGCCGCGCGCGCAGGGCCTCGTCCATGGCGACCTCGGCCGTGATGTAGAAGTGCGGGACCTGCTGCTTGCTCTCTACCATGCGCCGGGCGATGGTGGTGCGCATCCGGCTCGGGGTCTCGTCGGTGTACTCCGGTCCGCCGTCGCCGGGCGCTGCGCCCGGGGCGATCGACGCGGCCGGCCGGGCGGCCAGAGCGGATTCCACGTCTTCCTTGGTGATGCGGCCTTCCGGCCCGCTGCCGGGGATGCGGGCGAGGTCCAGGCCGTGCTCCTCCGCCAGGCGGCGGGCCAGGGGCGACGCCTTCACGCGCGCGGCGTCCGCGGGCGCGGTCTGCGCCGCCCGCGGCGCGGGCGGCGGGGGGGCCTGCGCGTGGGCGGCCGGCCGGGCGGCAGACGCCGGTGGGGCGGCCGCGGGGCGCTCCGTCTTCGCGCCCGGGGCGCCGATCACAGCGATGCGTGCGCCGACCGCGGCGCTCTGTCCCGCCGGCACGACGATCTCGAGCAGCGTCCCGCTGTCCTCCGCCTCGATGTCGACGTTGACCTTGTCGGTCTCGATCTCGGCGATCGGCTCGCCGGTCTTCACCGGGTCGCCCACCTGCTTCCGCCAGGTCAGGACCTTGCCCTCGGTCATGGCGTCGCCCATCTTCGGCATGATCACGTCGGCCATGGGGCTACCTCTTATACAGCGTCTGTTTCACGGCGCGGACGATGTCTTCTTCGTGCGGGACGGCGAGCAGCTCGAGGTTGCGCGCATAGGGCATCGGTACGTCCGCGCCCGTGACGCGCTCCACCGGCGCATCCAGATCGTCGAAAGCGTGCTCGTAGATCGAGGCCGCGATCTCGGCGGCGGCGCCGAAGGGCCGCCACTGCTCCTGCACGACGACGGCGCGGTGCGTGCGGCGCACCGAGGCCACCACCGTTTCCATGTCAAGCGGCCGCAGGGACCGCAGGTTGACGACCTCGGCACGGATGCCCTCGGCGGCCAGGCGGTCGGCCGCGGTGAGGGCGACGTGCAGCATACGGCTGTAGGCGACGATCGTGGCGTCGTCCCCCTGGCGGGCCACCTCGGCCAGGCCGAAGGGCAGAGCAAAGTCGCCGTCCGGCACCTCGCCTTTCATCCCGTAGAGGGCGGCGTTCTCGAGGAAGATGACGGGGTTGCTGCCCCGGATCGCGGTGCGCAGCAGGCCCTTCGCCTCCGCCGGGGTGGCCGGCGCCACGACCTGCAGGCCCGGGACGTGGCCGAAGAGGGCCTCCAGGCTCTGCGAGTGCTGCGCGGAGAGCTGCACGCCGGCGCCGTTCGGCCCCCGGATCACGAGCGGCACGTCCACCTGGCCGCCGGAGAAGTAGCGCACCTTCGCCGCGTTGTTCACGATCTGATCCAACGCAAGCAGGGCGAAGTTCCAGGTCATCACCTCGACGACGGGGCGCAGGCCGAGCATGGCCATGCCGATCGCAGCGCCGATGAAGCCGAGCTCGGAGATGGGCGTATCCATCACGCGGGTGGGGCCGTAGCGATCGAGCAGATCCGCGGTCACGCGGAAGGTGCCCTGGTACAGGCCGATGTCCTCGCCCATGAGGACGACCGCTCTGTCCCGATCCATCTCCTCGATGAGCGTGGTACGGAGGGCGTCGCGGTAGGTGAGCTCAGCCATAGATGTCGGTTTCAAGCTCAGCGGGCTCCGGTTCGGGGCTCTCCTCGGCGAAGCGCACCGCCTCCGCCACGGCCCGCTCCGCCTCCTCGTGGATGCGGGCCACGTCCGCGTCGGAGAGCACACCCGCTCCCCGGAGCTGGCGCTCCAGGATGGCGATCGGGTCCCGCCCGCGGGCCTGCTGCACCTCGTCCTTGGAGCGGTAAGGCTGGAACAGGTCCGCCGCGCCGTGGCCGGCGAAGCGGTAGGTCAGCATCTCCACGGCGTAGGGGTGTCCCGACGTGCGCACCCGCTCGATCGCGCGCCGCGCCAGCGCGCGCACGGCGGTGAAGTCCATCCCGTCCGCCCGCTCGTAGTCGACCGCGTACGAGGAGAAGCGGGAGCCCAGGTCGCCGACCGCGGAAGCCCGGGCGACCGGGGTGCCCATCCCGTACTGGTTGTTCTCGACGATATAGATGATGGGACAGAGGCCGTCGCGGCCCCACACCCCGGCCAGGTTCAGCGCCTCATGGAAGGCCCCGTTGTTCATCGCGCCGTCCCCGAGGAAGCAGAGGCAGACACGGTCCCCGCCCTGATAGCGCAGCGCGTAGGCGGCGCCGGTCGCCAGCGGGATGTGGCCGCCGACGATGCCGTAGCCGCCGAAGAAGCCGCGGGGTACGTCGAAGAGGTGCATCGAGCCGCCCTTGCCCTTGGCCACGCCCGTGGCTTTGCCGAACAGCTCGGCCATGACCGGACCGGGGGGCGAGCCACGCAGCAGGGCGTGGGCGTGGTCGCGGTACGCGGTGAAGAAGATGTCGTCCGGGCGCAGCTCGGCCAGCCAGCCGGCGGCCACCGCCTCCTGCCCGGTGTAGACGTGGAGATAGCCGCCGATCTTGCCGCGGCGGAAGGCGCGCTCGGCCTCGTCCTCGAAGCGCCGCGCCAGGACCATGCCGGCATACCACCGCGCCGCGTCCCGCAGTTCCGCGGGAGCCGCGCCGTCCCTGGTCGCGGACTGGCTCGCGCGCCCCTGCGCGCGGGACGTCTCTGCCATCTCGTCGATCACCCTCGATGAATGCCCGAAACGATGCCATAATACTAGCATGAACCCGTCAGTCTCCTCCACCCGCGACCTCCTGGAGCGGATGCTGGCGAAAGTCGAGGAGATGCGGCGGGCCCTGCGCGAAGCCGCGGCCGCTGCGGACCCGGGCGACGTCGACGTGGTGCGCGCGCTCACGGCGCTGGACGATCTGGAGGCGCGCGTGCGCCGGATGCTGGCGCAGGAGAGCGGATGACCCCCGGGCTCGAGGCGATCCGTCAGCTTCCGAAGATCGAGCTGCACCTGCACCTCGAGACCTCGCTGCGTCTGCGCCGCCTGGCCCAGCGCGCCGCGCTCGACGATGAGCCGGCGCTGATCGCCGACCCGTCCAAGTTCGCGGGCTACGACCGGCTGCGGCGGATGCGCTACGCGACGCGGGCCGGGCGGGTCCCCGACGCGCTGTACACCCCCGAGAACATCGAAGCCATCACCTTCGAGCTGCTGGCGGAGGCCGCCGCCCACCGCCTGATGTACGTCGAGGTCCGCGTCGGCGGGCGCCGCGGATTCCAGCTGCTGGGGGCGGACCGCCTCTTCGAAGCGATGGCCCGCGCCTGCGAGCGCGCCGCCGCGCAGTTCGGGATCCGCTGCGGCATCATCGTCACCGTGGTCCGCGAGCGCGGTCCCGAGGAGGCCGGGCAGCGGGTGCGGGAAGCGGTGCGCGGCCGGAGCCGCGGGGTGGTCGGCGTGGACCTGGCCGGCGACGAGGAGAACTACCCGCCGGGGCTCTTCTCCCGCCCGCTCGCCCTCGCCCGGGAGGCGGGGCTCGGCATCACCGCCCATGCCGGCGAGTTCGCCGGGCCGAGCTCGATCTGGACGGCGATCTACCAGCTCGGCGCCACCCGCATCGGCCACGGCATCCGCGCCGTCGAGGATCCAGCGCTGCTGGACCACCTGCGCGACCGCGGCGTCACCCTCGAGATCTGCCCCACCAGCAACCTCCGGTTGGGCCTGGTCGCCTCCCCCTCCGTCCACCCGCTCGGGCGGCTCGCCGAGCACGGGGTGGCGGTGACGATCAACAGCGACGACCCGATGCTCCTCGACACGGACATCTCCCGCGAGCTCGCCGTGGCCCTCCAGGTGCTGGGCGGCGGGGACGGCGCGCTGAGCCGCGTCATGGCCGCGGCGGCGCGGGCGGCCTTTCTGCCGGAGGACGAGCGGCGGGAGCTCGAGCGCGCGGTGGCCGCCCCGGCCTCCCGTTGACACCCCCCGCCCCTGATGCCACAATTGGCGTGGAGCATTTGTTGACTGATTTAGTCCAGAATTATCCGGGGGACGTCCGTGGCTGATCTGGCGATCAAGGACCTCACCGTTCAGGTGGAAGAGAAGGTCATCCTCAAGGGCGCCAGCCTTGCCCTCAACAAGGGTGAGATCCACGCCCTGATGGGGCCGAACGGCTCCGGAAAGTCCACCCTCGCCAACGTGCTGATGGGCAATCCCTTCTACCAGGTCGTGCGGGGCGAGGTCCTCTACAAGGGCGAGGACCTGCTGGCGATGAGCCCGGACGAACGGGCGCGCAAGGGGCTTTTCATCGCCTTCCAGTACCCCGTGAGCATCCCGGGCGTGACGATGGCCAGCTTCCTGCGCACGGCGGTCTCCGCCCGCCGCGGCTACGATAAGGAGCTGATGCCTGTCGGGGAGTTCCAGAAGCTGCTCAAGCAGAAGCTGGAGGAGCTCCGGATCGAGCCCGGCATCGTCGCCCGCTACGTGAACGAGGGCTTCAGCGGCGGGGAGAAGAAGCGCGCGGAGATCCTGCAGATGGCCATGCTGGAGCCCGAGATCGCGATCATGGACGAGACGGACTCCGGGCTGGACATCGACTCCGTGAAGATCGTCAGCGACGGGGTGATGCGCATGTACGAGGCCGCGCGCGGCGGCATGGGCATCCTCGTCATCACGCATTACTCGCGCATCCTGCACTTCATCAAGCCGTCTTTCGTGCACGTGATGTTCGACGGCCGGTTCGTCGTCTCGGGCGGTCCGGAGCTGGCCGAGGAGCTCGAGCAGACCGGGTACGAGGGGATCAAGGCGCAGTTCGAGGTCATCGCCGCCGAGGTCGCCCACGAGGGCGCGGTGCGGCGCGCCGGTAAGGTCTTCTGGGTCGTGCACTAGGAGATCAGGAGGAGCATCGTGGCCACGACAAACCAGCTGGGCATCGACGTCGAGAAGTACAAGTACGGCTTCTTCGAGCCCGAGAACTACGTCTTCAAGGCGCGCAAGGGCCTCTCCGCGGAGGTCGTGGCCGAGATCTCGCACATGAAGAACGAGCCGGACTGGATGCGCGCCTTCCGCCTGCACGCCTATGAGCAGTTCTTGAAGAAGCCGCTGCCGACCTGGGGCGCCGACCTCAGCACGATCAATTTCGACGAGATCTACTACTACATCAAGCCGACCGAGAAGATGGCGGAATCCTGGGAAGATCTGCCCCAGGAGATCAAGCGCACGTACGACCGGCTCGGTATCCCGGAGGCGGAGCGCAAGTTCCTCGCCGGGGTGGGCGCGCAGTACGAGTCCGAGGTCGTCTACCACAACCTCAAGGACGAGTGGGAGAAGCTCGGGGTCATCTTTCTGGACACCGACAGCGCCCTGCGGGAGCATGAGGACCTCGTGCGCGAGTACTTCGGCACCGTCATCCCGCCCGAAGACAACAAGTTCGCCTCCCTCAACTCGGCGGTCTGGTCCGGGGGGTCCTTCGTCTACGTTCCGGCGGGCGTGAAGGTCGACATCCCGCTGCAGGCCTACTTCCGCATCAACGCCAAGAACGTGGGGCAGTTCGAGCGGACCCTGATCATCTGCGAGCCCGGCTCCTACGTGCACTACGTGGAGGGCTGCACGGCGCCCATCTACACCACCGACTCCCTGCACAGCGCCGTGGTGGAGATCATCGTCAAGGAAGGCGCGCGCTGCCGCTACACGACCATCCAGAACTGGTCCACCAACGTCTACAACCTGGTCACCAAGCGCGCCGTAGCCTACCGCGACGCCACGATGGAGTGGATCGACGGCAACCTCGGCAGCAAGATCACGATGAAGTACCCGAGCGTGTACATGATGGAGCCCGGCGCGAAGGCGGAGATCCTCTCCGTGGCCTTCGCCGGGGCCGGGCAGCACCAGGACCCGGGCGGCAAGGTCGTACACGCCGCACCCAATACGCAGTCCGTCATCGTCAGCAAATCGATCAGCAAGGACGGCGGCCGGGCGGGTTACCGGGGGCTCGTCAAGATCTATCCAGGCGCGACCGGCAGCCGCTCCGCCGTGCGCTGCGACGCGCTGATCCTCGACGACCGCTCGCGCAGCGACACCTACCCGACGATGGAGATCGACGAACAGGACGTCTCCATCACCCACGAGGCCACCGTGAGCAAGGTCTCGGACGAGCAGCTCTTCTACCTGATGAGCCGCGGGGTGAAGGAAGACGAGGCGATGAACATGATCGTGCGCGGCTTCGTCGAGCCCATCGTGAAGGAGCTGCCGCTCGAGTACGCGGTGGAGCTGAACCGGCTGATCGCCCTCGAGATGGAAGGCTCCGTGGGGTAGCGGGGATGGCCGTGCCGCAGGCCCCCCCGACCCTCGACCGCTCCCCGGTAGAGGCCCTCTCCGAGCGCCTGCAGGAGCCCCGCTGGATGCGGGAGCTCCGGCTGGCCGCGCTCGATCTGGCCGGCCGTCTGCCCGTCCCCTCCCGCGCCGAGGATCCCTGGCGCCGCACCGATCCCGCCGCGTTCGAGCTCAGAGAGTCCCGCCTGGATCCGTCCGTGGTCTCGGGCCCGCGGGAGGTCCCCGCGCTGCCCGCCGGCGTGATCTTCAGCGCGCTCCCGGAGGCGGTGCGGGCCCATCCGGACCTGGTCCGGGAGCACTTCATGCGCAGCGTGCGGCCGGAGGAGTCGCGCTTCCGCGCGCTCCACGCCGCGTGCTGGACCGGCGGCACCTTCCTCTACGTCCCCGAGGGCGTGGAGGTGGCCGTGCCGCTGCGGAGCGAGGCCTGGATCCAGTCGGCGGACGTGGCGCTCGTCCCGCACACCCTCGTCGTGGCGGAGCGGGGCAGCCGCGTCACCCTGGTGGACGCTTTCGGCTCGATGGCCGGCACGTGGCCCGCGCTCGTGAACGGCGTGGTCGAGCTGACCGTCAAGGACGGCGCCGAGGTGCGCTACGTCGTCCGCCAGGACTGGCTCGCCGACGTCGCGGCCATCGGTGTGATCCGCGGCCGGGTGGCCCGGGACGCCGCGCTGCACACGCTGCTGGTCGGGTTCGGCGGGGCGGTGGTGAAGACCGATGTCGAGTCGCTCCTGGAAGGGCCCGGCGGCAGCTCGGAGATGCTGGGCGCGTTCTTCGGCACGGGCGCGCAGCACTTCGACGTGCACACGGTGCAGGAGCACCGCGCGCCGTCCACCCTGAGCGATCTCCTCTACAAGAACGCGGTGCGCGATGCGGCGCGGTCCATCTTCTCGGGGATGATCCGGGTGCACAAGGGCGCCCAGAAGACGAACGCCTTCCAGGCGAACCGCAACCTCATCCTCTCCCCGGGCGCCAAGGCCGACTCCATCCCCAACCTCGAGATCATGGCCAACGATCTGCGCTGCACCCACGGCTCCGCGACCAGCCGCCTGAACGAGGAGCACCTCTTCTACCTGATGAGCCGGGGCCTGCGGCGCGTGGACGCAGTGCGCATGGTCGTGGAAGGCTTCTTCGCGGAGCTGCTCGACCGGGTGCCGCTGGCCGACGTGCGGGCGTCGATCGCCCAGGACGTCGACCGCAAGATGGTACAATGAGCGCGGACGGAGCGCTCATGGCCGAGTACGTGCGGGTAGCGGCGGCGGGGGAGATCCCGCCGGGCGGGGTGCGGGTGGTGGCGGCGGACGGGCACCGCATCGCCGTCTTCCACGTGGACGGCGCTTTCCTCGCCGTGGACGACAGCTGCACCCACGAGTACGCCCCGCTGTCCGAGGGCGCGCGCAGCGGCGAGATCGTGACCTGCCCCAAGCACGGCTCGCGCTTCAACATGCGCACGGGCAGGGTGCTCTCGCTCCCCGCGGTGGTGCCTGTGAGCACCTATCCCGTCAAGGTCGAGGGCGGCGACGTCTTTGTTCTGCCCGTGCCCCAGCGCGGACACGGTATGCCGCACAAGGTGTAGCGCTGCGATGCTGAGCCCGCGCCTCCGCGACGACTTCCCCATTCTTGCCACGCGGCCGGACGGCGGCCGGCTGGTCTACCTGGACAGCGCAGCCACCTCCCAGAAGCCGCGCCGCGTGCTGGACGCCCTCCTGCGCTACTACGAGGAGTACAACGCCAACGTCCACCGCGGCATCTACAAGATCGCCGAGGAGGCCACCGCCGCCTACGAGGGCGCACGGGCCAAGGTCGCGGCCTTCATCGGCGCCCCGCGGCCCGAGGAGATCGTCTTCACGCGCGGCACGACCGAGGCGATCAACCTCGTGGCATACACCTGGGGCCGTCAGACCATCGGCGCGGGCGACGAGATCCTCCTCACGGAGATGGAGCACCACAGCAACATCGTCCCCTGGCAGATGCTCGCGGCCGAGCGGGACGCTCGGCTGCGGTTCGTTCCCTTCGACGATCAAGGCATGCTGGCTCTGGAGGAGTTTGATCGGCTGCTCTCCGAGCGGACCAAGCTGGTCGCCGTCACCCATCAATCCAACGTCCTCGGCACCATCAACCCCGTCCGCGAGCTCGCGGCGAAGGCGCACGCCGCCGGCGCCCGCGTACTGGTGGACGGCGCGCAGAGCGTCCCGCACATGCCGGTGGACGTGCGGGCGCTGGGCGCGGACTTCTACGCCTTCTCCGCGCATAAGATGTGCGGCCCCACGGGCGCGGGCGCGCTGTGGGCGCGCCACGAGCTGCTCGAGGCAATGCCGCCGTTCCACGGGGGCGGCGAGATGATCATGCTGGTCCGCCACGACCGGTCGACCTACAAGGATCCGCCCCACAAGTTCGAGGCCGGCACGCCGAACATCGCCGACTGCATCGTCTGGGGCGAGGCCGTGGACTACCTCACCGCGATCGGGATGG
>DASUAK010000215.1:0-2331 GCA_035763845.1 bacterium
GCGGCACGAGCGGCACGCTCTAGCTCGTCAGCGCGGCGCGGCGACGCGGTTGCGGAGCGTCCCGATCCCCTCGACCTCCGCTTCCATCGTGTCGCCGACCTGCAGCCACTTCGGGGGCTGCATCCCCATCGCCACGCCCTCGGGGGTGCCGGTGGCGAGCAGATCCCCCGGCTCGAGGGTCATCCCCGCGGAGAGCACCGAGATCAGCCGGGCCACGGAGAAGATCATGCTCGCCGTGGATGAGGACTGCCGCACCTCGCCGTTGATGCGCATCGAGAGGGCGAGCTTCTGGGGATTGGGGACGGCGGAGCGGTGGACGATCCAGGGGCCCATCGGGGCGAATGTGTCCAGCGACTTGCCCTTGAACCACTGGTTGTGCCGCCGCTGGAGATCGCGCGCGGTGACGTCGTTCATGATCGTGTAGCCGAAGACATACTCGAGCGCTTTCTCCGGGGCGATGTCGCGCCCCCGGCGGCCGATCACCGCGACCAGCTCCACCTCGTAGTCCAGCTGCTGCGTCACCGCGTGGTGGGTGACCGGGGCCTCGTGTCCGATCACCGCCGTGGGCGGCTTGGTGAAGAACACCGGCACCTCCGGCGGGGCGCTGCCGCTCTCCTTGGCGTGCTCGACATAGTTGCGGCCCATGCACATGATGTTCTTCCGGGGGCGGGGGATCGGCGCGAGCAGCCGGGCCCGGGCCAGCGGCATGGTGTCCTTGCCGGCCTCCGCCAGCGCTTCGGCGTCCCGGGCCAGGGCGCGCAGCTCCAGAGTGGGGACCTCGGCGATCAGCTCGAGCATGTCTTGAGGCACGCTCTGCAGCCGCCTGCGCCGCGCGAGGGTCTGCAGGTCCACGATGGCCTCGCCCGCGACGACGCCGACCCGTGCTTCGCCTTTCGCCTGGTACGTGCAGAACCGCATCGCTGACCTCCGGAGGATGGGTGTTCGGCAGGGGACGATTCTGCGTCTGCAGAACGCTACCCTTCGATTTCAACTCCCGGAGGCAGGCAATGCCTAAAGTGATGGTCCTGGCCGGCACCACGAACGGCCTGTTCGTGCTCGAGAGCGATGCCAGGCGCGCCCGCTGGCGGCGCCGCGGTCCCTACCTGAAGGGCGTCTCCGTCAACCACTTCGCCTGGGACGCGAAGGGTAAGATGCTGTACGCGACGACCTCGACCGAAGGCATCCTCAGCAGCCGCAACCTCGGGCGGACCTGGACCCCGATCAACGAGGGCCTCCCGATCCGCAAGGTGTGGACGGTGGCGGTGGATCCGAAAGATCCCCGCCGGCTGTGGGCCGGGACGCACTATAGCTACCTCTTCACCAGTCAGGACCGCGGGAAATCCTGGCAGCCCGCCGGCGGCTACTTCGAAGCGCCCGGCAAGGAGGGCCGCTGGGGGGACTGGGGGTTCGGGACGATCGGCAACTCCCTGCACGGCATCCACGTCGATCCGCGTGATCCCCAGCGCATGATCATCGTCAGCAGCACCAATCACGGTGCGGTGCGTACCGAGGACGGCGGCCAGACGTGGGAGTACGCCCGCACCGGCGTCTTCGAGGCCTGCCCGTCCGCCGACGCCTCCCTGCGGGGGCGGGAAGCCACCGCGGATGAGCGGTCGCAGACGATCAAGACGCACCTCGAGCAGGTGCACTCCTGCACCCACCGCATCGGGATCTCGCCGGTCGCGACGAACACCGTGTACCGCCAGCAGCACTGCGGTGTGTACCGCAGCGACGACTTCGGCCGGACCTGGACGGACATCTCCTCCGGGCTGCCGGAGCGGCACGGCTTCCCGCTGGCCGTGCACCCCTCGCAGAAAGAAACGGTGTTCGTGGTGCCCGCCTACCAGGGGGCGTGCAAGAAGCACAACTCCTGCATCCAGGGTGCGCTCGACGTCTACCGCAGCCGCACCGGCGGCTACCACTGGGAGAAGCTCAGCGACGGCCTGCCCCGTAAGGTGCACACCGTCGTCCTGCGGCACGGCATGGACGCCGACGCCCTCAAGCCCGCCGGGGTGTACTTCGGCACGACCGCGGGGGAGCTCTACGGCAGCCCCGACGAAGGCGATTCCTGGGTCCGCCTGGCGAAGGGCCTCCCGCGCATCCAGGGCGTCGTGACGGTCGTGGCGTGATGCCGGCCGTCCCGCGGACGGCCGGCGAGATCGACGCCCTATGGGACTTCACGGACCCGGCCGGGAGCGAGCGGCGGTTCAAGGACGCGGCGGCGCGGCTGGAACCGGACGGCCTTGCCTACGCCGAGGTCGCTACCCAGATCGCGCGGGCGCTGGGGCTGCAGGAGCGGTTCGCCGAAGCCGACCTCGTCCTGGACGAGGT
>DASUAK010000216.1:0-5287 GCA_035763845.1 bacterium
GGCCGGGGAGGCGCTGCCGATGACCTCCGCGCCGAACTGATGGTGCATCCGGTAGCGGCCCTTCTGCGGCCGGTCGTAGCGGAAGATGGGCGTGAGATAGTACAGCCGGACCGGCTGGGGCCGGGAGGCCATCCCGTGCTCGAGATACGCGCGGACGACCCCGGCCGTCCCCTCCGGGCGGAGGCTGAGGCTGCGGCCGCCCCGGTCGGCGAAGGTGTACATCTCCTTCTCGACGATGTCGGACGTCTCACCGCTGGTGCGCTGGAAGACTTCGGTGTGCTCCACGACCGGGGTACGGATCTCCCGGTAGCCGAAGCGCGCGGCGAGGGCGCGGGCGTGGGCCTCCAGGGCCTGCCACCGCCCGACCTCGTCCGGGAGGATGTCGTGCATCCCCCGCGGGGCCTTGATCACGGGCTCACTCACATTCTCTCTGATACGGTCCGGCGGCTGCCCTTCCCTGTCCAGAGTATGATAGGAGGAAGGTCTGGGCAGATTGAATTCCATGCGGGGTCTGTCGGACGGAGGTGTGCGGCATGCAGGCGATCATCCTGGCGGGAGGCAAGGGCGAGCGGCTGCGACCCTTCACGGAGGACCGGCCCAAGTGCATGGTCGAGATCCTCGGCGTGCCGCTCCTCGGCTACCAGCTGCAGTGGCTGTCCTCCCAGGGCATCACCGACGTCATCATCTCCTGCGGCTACCGCCACGAGGTCATCCAGAACTACTTCGGCGCGGGCGAGAAGTGGGGCGTGACCCTGAAGTACTCCGTCGAGGCTCAGCCGCTGGGCCGCGGGGGGGCGCTGCGGCTGGCCATCGGCCTGCTCGCTCCGGGCGATGATCTGTGCCTGGCCACGAACGGGGACGTGGTCACGAACGTGCGCCTCAAGCCCCTCCTGCAGGCGCACCGGCAGCTCGGCGTCCTGGCCACGGTCGTCCTCGCGCCCTTCATCAGCCCCTACGGCATCGTCGAGGTGGATCCCGAGGACCACATCGTCGCCTTCCATGAGAAGCCCGAGCTCCCGTACTGGATGAACGCGGGCATCTACGTCCTGTCGCGGGAGGTCGAGTCGATGCTGCCCGTGCAGGGGGACCACGAGGACTCCACCTTCCCGAACCTCGCCCGCGAGCGGCAGCTCGGCGCGTACAAGTCGCGGGCCTACTGGCGGTCCGTGGATACGGTGAAGGACATCACCGAGGTCAGCAAGGAGCTCGAGAAGCGCCTGATGACCTCGTTCCTGGCTTAGCTCCGCCCGCTCAGTCCAGCGCGGGCCGGCGCCCGGCCCATCCCGCGGCCGCCTCGTAGGCGGCGCCCACCCGCAAGACATGCCCTTCGTCGTACGGCCGCCCCACGAGCTGCAGCCCGACCGGGAGCCCGCGCGCGGTGAAGCCGCACGGCAGCGACAGCGCCGGCAGGCCGGTGACGTTGAACGGGTTGGTGAAGCGGGTCAGCTGCACGCTCATCGCCAGGGAGGTCCCCGCGGATGAGTCCGGGTCCTCGTCGATCGCCGCCGCGGCGACCTGCGTCGCGGGCGCGGCCAGCACATCGCAGCGCTCGAAGGCCGACGTGAAGACCTGCCGCAGGAACGACCGGGCGCGCATCGCGGTGAGGTAGTCGGTGCCCTGGAGAAAGAACCCCCGCAGCAGCCGCACCTGGAGGTCCGCACCATAGTCGCCGACGTGGGTGCGCAGGTGCCGCTCGTGGAAGGCAGTGGCCTCCACCGACATCACCACCGCGGCGGCGCTGCCGGCGTGCGCGGCATACGGCAGCTCGACCTCCACCACGTGCGCGCCCAGCTGCCGCATCCCGTCCACCGCCCGCTCCGTCAGCTGCAGCACCTCGGGATCGACCCGCTCCCAGAAGAACGTCCTGGGGACCCCGACCCTCACCCCGACCAGGTCCGCACGGCCGCCTTCAAGCGCGCTCAGATAGTCCCGGCCGGCCATCACCCCGAGGAGGAGGGCGAGGTCCCGCACGCTCCGGGCGAACGGCCCGGCGTGGTCGAGCGACCAGGAGAGCGGAACGATGCCGCCGGTGGGGACGAGGCTGTAGGTCGGTTTGATCCCCACGACCCCGCACAGCGAGGCGGGGATGCGGATGGAGCCCCCGGTGTCGGTCCCAATCGCGCCGGCGCACAGGCCCGCGGAGACCGCCGCCGCCGATCCACCGCTGGAGCCGCCGGGGATCCGACGGAGATCCCAGGGATTGCGGACCGGACCGTAGTGCGGGTTGATGTTCGTGACCCCGTAGGCGAACTCGTGGAGATTGGTCTTGCCGATGAGGACCGCCCCCGACGCGCGCAGGCGGGCGGCCACGGGCGCGTCGCGGACGGCCTGGCGGTGGAACGAGACGTGCGATCCCGCGGTCGTCGCGGTGCCGGCCACGTCGATGATATCCTTCACGGCGACCGGCACCCCGGCGAGCGGCCCCGGCGCGCGGCCCGCGCGCACCGCCTCGTCGATCCCGCGCGCCTGCTCCAGGGCCAGGTCCGACAGGATCTGGGTGAAGGCGTTGAGGCGCTTCTGAAGGCGCTCGATGCGCTCGAGGAATGCCTCGACCACCTGCCGCGCCGTGAGCTCCCGGCTCCGCACGCGGGCGGCGATCTCTGCCGCGGGGGCGAAGGCCAGATCAGCGCTCATCGGTCTCCCCGGCGAAGGGGGTGGTGTCGACCTCGAGCGGCAGCTCCCGCAGACGGTGCGCCGCCTCCCTCACCCGTTCGACCTCCGCGGCCAGCTCCCGGGCGATGCGGCGGTCGAGCCGCAATCCCAACGCCGCGGCCGCGGCCAGGAGCTCCTCGTCCGTCACGCGAGCGCCACCCCCGTGTTCACCGACTCGACCACGACGCCGAACCGCGACTGCCGCACGGCGGACACCGAGCCGGTGCTGACATGCAGAGCCCGCATCGAGCCCAGCGGCATGCCGATCAGCCGGGCCAGGAGCGCCGCGAGGGGATCCTGGTGGGAAACGATGACCCCCTCCCCACCCCGCGCCATCCAGGCCAGGCAGCCCTGCTCCATCCGCTCCGCCACCTGCTCCAGCGTCTCGGCGCCGGGCAGGCGCAGGGCCAGCGGGTGCTCGCGCCAGGTGCGCCACTCCTCGGCGTAGCGCTGCTGGATCGCCTCGATCCACATCCCTTCCCAGGGTCCAAGGGCCCACTCCAGGAACCGTTCGTCGGCGGCCACCTCGAGGCCGTGGGGCTCGGCGATGTACCGGGCGGTCTCCATCGTGCGCTCGATCGGGCTGGCCGCCACCCAGCGGAGCGGCCGCTCGGCCAGCATCGCGGCGACGTGCGCGGCTTCGCGCCGGCCGTCCGCGTTCATGGCCACACCGGGCGTGCGGCCGGCCAGGCGGTTGCCGCCCGGGCGCAGCCAGTCGTGCATCCCGTGGCGCACGAGGTAGGCGACCGTCTCGGCGCTCACCGGATCCCGGCCCGCGCCAGCTCCGCGATCGCCTCGACCACCCGCTCCCCCTCCTGCGGCGTGTTGTAAAAGTAAGGGGAGAGCCGGACGAGCCCGGGCCGGTGATCGACGATGATGTCCCGCTCGCGCAGCCCCGCCACGACGGCGCGCGGATCCTCACGGGGGATCGTCAGGATGCCGGCGAGATCCGTGACGCGGCCGGGCACGCGCGGCGCGAGGCCGCACGATCGGGCCGCCTCCGCGAGGCCGCCGATGAGCTCGACCTGCCGGGCGCGCAGCGCCTCCACACCTATCTCCTCGACGATGGCCAGCCCCGCGCGCGCCGCGTAGACCGCCGCGACCGCGGGCGTGCCGCCCTCGAAGCGCCGGGCGCCGTCGGCGTGCTCGAAGCGCGTGACGTCGAACGCGAACTGGCTGCGGTGGGCGAACCACCCGACGTCGGTCGGGCGCAGCGAGGCGGCCACCTCCCGGCGGACGTAGAGGTAGGCGATGCCGGGACCGCCGAGCAGCCATTTCAACCCGCCGGAGATGAGATAGTCCACCCCGAGGGCGTGCACATCGGTGGGCAGCTGCCCCGTCGCCTGATAGGCGTCGACGAGGAGGTGCGCCCCGCGGCGGTGCGCGATCCGGGCCAGGGCGCCGACGTCCTGGACGGCCCCGCTCGTGAAGTAGACGTGGGAGGCCACGGCCAGCTGCGTCCGCTCGTCCACGGCCTGCTCGTACAGCTCGACGGGCACCGACAGCGGGTCGGGAGAGCGCAGCGTTGCGAGCTGCACGCCCGCCTCGCCCTTGGCCAGCCATTGATAGACGGTGGTGGGGAACTCGCGGTCGCTGAGGACCACCTTCGGGCGCGTCCGGTAGTCGTAGGCGCTGGCCACCGCGGTGAGCGCCGCGGTGACCGACGGGAACAGCCCGACCTCGTCGGTCGCGGCCCCGATCAGGCGGGCGAACCCCGCGCGCAGCGCCTCGATCTCGGCCAGCCACGGGCCGTACCAGGCGGAGGCGCCGGAGCTGTCCCAGAGATCGAGGAAGGTGCGGACGGCGCCGCCGACGCGCCGCGAGAGCGCGCCCAGCGAGCAGGTGTTGTAGTAGAGCTGCCGCTCGAAGATGGGGAACTCGTCCCGCCACGCCTCCCAGGCGAGCGGGGGCCGGATGGTCTGCGCCATCAGCGCCCGGCCCGGGCGGCCAGGCGGGCGAGACGGCGCGCGGCCTCGGCCAGGGTCTCATCCTTCTTCGGATAGGCGAACCGCACGTACCGCGCGCCGCGCGCGGGGTCGCGGTAGAAGCTGCTGCCGGGCACCGCGGCCACCCCGATGTCCTTCACCAGCATCTGCGTGAAGGCGACGTCGTCGCCGGCTCCGAAGGCGGCGACGTCCGTCATGACGTAGTACGCGCCGTACGGCGTGAAGCAGCGGAACCCCGCCTCCCGCAGGATCTTGAGGAGCCGGTCCCGCTTGACCTGGTACATCGCGGCGAGGTCCGTGTAGTAGGCGCGCGGCAGGCGCAGCGCCGCGGCGCCGGCCTCCTGCAGCGGGGCGGCCGCGCCGACCGTGAGGAAATCGTGGGCCTTGCGGATGGCCGTGGTGATCTCGGCGTCGCGGATCGTCGTCCACCCCACCCGCCAGCCGGTGACGCTGTAGGTCTTGCTCAGGCTGTTGATCGTCACCGTGCGCTCGGCCATCCCCGGCAGCGAGGCGATGCTCACGTGCCGGCGTCCGTCGTAGAGCAGGTGCTCGTAGACCTCGTCGGTGATGGCCAGCGCGTCGTGACGCCGGCAGAGATCGGCGATCAGCTCCAGCTCCGCGCGGCTGAAGACCTTGCCCGTGGGATTGTGGGGCGTGTTGACGACGATCGCGCGCGTGCGGGATGAAAA
>DASUAK010000217.1:0-18285 GCA_035763845.1 bacterium
GGGGATGCGTGGAATGATCACCCTGGGTCTTCGTGTGGAACGGCAGAATGCATCTGCGGGCCGCCTCGCCGAATTCCTTGCCGCGCATCAGAAGGTCGAGCGAGTGTACTATCCAGGGTTGACATCCCATCCAGGGCACGCACTCGCTCGACTTCAGATGCGCGGCTATTCCGGGATGCTGAGCTTTGAAGTCCGGGGAGGATACGACGCGGGCGTGCGGGCCCTGGAGGCCCTGCGCGTGGCCCAGCGCGCCACCAGCCTGGGCGGGCCGACCACGCTCGTCTCCCACCCCGCCTCCCTCAGCAGCGTGCACATGCCCCGCGGGGTGCGCGAGGCGGCCGGGATCACCGACGGGCTCATCCGCGTCAGCGTAGGGATCGAGGACGTCGAGGATCTCGTGGAGGACTTCCGCGTCGCGCTCGACGCGGCCTGACCGTGGGCGGCGGGCCGGTCCAGATCCACGAGGGGGAGTTCGTCCGGGTGCGCGTGCCCGACCGGCTGGAGCGCAGCCTGCAGCTGGCCCTGGCCGAGGCGCATGCTCCGTTCTTCCATCACCACGAGGCCGGCGCGCTCGAGGTGGTGCTGCGAGAGGCGGAGTGGGCGCGCATCGCTCCGCGCTTCGCGGGCGCGCAGATGATGCCCGGCTTCCGCCTCGTCTCCGTCCACTCCGGGGGGGAGTCCGCCTTTCCGGCGCGCCTGCGGCGGGCGCTGGCCGACGATGGGGTGGACGCCGCGCTGCTGCCTTCGTTCCACAACGACCACGTGCTGGTCCGCGCCGACCAGCTCGAGCGCTGCCTGGCCGTGGTCAGGAAGCTCCTCTCCGCATGACGCCCAGCTTCTGGCGGCCGTCGCCCATCGCCTGCCCCATCGTGATCGTGGTCATGGGCGCTCCCTCCACCGGTCGATGATTTCCCCCGCCTCGCGCAGCGTGCGCGCCACGGCGTCGGGGCGGACGGACGGCAGCCCCTCCGGCGCGCCGGGCGGATGGACCGCCGTCAGGAGGATGGAGCGCATCCCCGCCGCCCGCGCCCCCGCGGTGTCGGCGGCGAGCGTGTCGCCGACCATCGCCGCCTCCTCCGGGGGCAGGTCCCACTGCCGCAGCACCGCGCGGAAGATGCGCGGGTCCGGCTTGCTCCAGCCGAAGGCCGCCGAGGAGACGATAGGCTCGAGGTACGAGGCGAACAGCAGCCGGCGGCAGCATTCCACGACCAGGTAATGCGAGGAAGCGTTGGAGATCAGGCCGGTGCGCAGCCCGACCCGGTTCAGCCCTGCCAGGAGCTCAACTGCTCCGGGGAGCGGCTGCATCCGCTCGAGCTCGTACGAGAAGAACGCGCGCTCGGCATCCGCGACGAACTCCCCGCCGGTCGGGAGGCCGTGGCGTTCGAGGACCGTGCGGAGGGCCTGGTCGGCTGTGACCTCCTTGAGCCCGGTGCGTGAGGCCCACAATGCCTGCCGCTCCGCCATCACGGCCTCGGCGAACCCGTCGGGAATGGAGAACCCTCGCCTGCGCAGCCACACCAGAAGTGCCCGCGCGTTGCCGGCTTCGAGGTCCGGGTCGTCGACCCGGATGAGGGTGCCGCCGAGATCGAAGATGATGCCGCAGATCATGCGGACCGGATCATACAGCAGGATCGATGCTGCGGGGAGACACATGAGAGCAGCACGTACAGGATGATATCATGAAGCCGATGCCCGCAAAGACCGGACGCCGCGGGCGGCCGCTGGCCGTCCGGATCCTCAATACCATCCTTCTCATCGTCATCCTGGCCCTCGCCCTCATCCTGGCGCTCGGGGCGAAGGCGAAGGCCGATCTGCGCGCCGCCTATCCGCCCCCGGGACAGCTCGTGGACATCGGCGGACGGCGGCTGCACATCCACTGTGTGGGCAGCGGGGCTCCCGCGGTCATCATGGAGGCCGGGGCGGGGGATATGAGCCTGATCTGGGCTCTGGTCCAGCCGGACATCGGACAGTTCACCACGGCCTGCGTCTATGACCGGGCGGGCCACGGCTGGAGCGATCCGGGACCGGCTCCGACGGCGGCGGGGATCACGGGCGACCTCCGCGCGCTCCTCACCCGCGCGGGCGTCGCCCCGCCCTACGTCATGGTTGCCCACTCCCTCGGCGGTCCGATCGTCCGCCTCTACCGCACCGAATCTCCGGCGGAGGTCGCGGGCATCGTGCTGGTGGACTCCTCGCACGAGGCGCAGTTCGACCGCTTTCCCCCTGCCTATCGAGACGCGCAGCGGGACATGATCGGACAGCTCCAGAGCCAGCTGCGGCTGGCCGCCGTGCTCGCCCGCACGGGCGTGCTGGCGCTGCGGCCTTCCATCTTTCCGGCCAACCCCAGGCTGCCGCCGGACGCCCGGGCCGCCTACCAGGCGCTGGGCGTCAGGGATGCGACGTACCTCGAAGCCATCCTTGCCGATCAGCTCGCCGCCGAGCAGATCTTGCGGGGGGTCGCCGCCGCCGGCATCCGTTCCCTGGGCAACATCCCGCTGGTCGTGCTCGCGCACGGTCGTGCCGACGCGCCGCCCGCGCAGGTGGAGATCGCCCCGGCGCTGGTGGAGGAGGCCGAGCGGGAGTGGCAGGAGATGCAGGCGGAGCTCGCGCGGCTGTCTCCGCAGGGGCGGCTCGTGATCGCCGAGCAGAGCGGGCACTATGTCCAGCTGGAGCAGCCGGAGCTGGTCATCGAGGCGATCCGCCGGGTGGTGGAGGAGGCCCGGCCCTGACCGGCCGGACGCGGCCGGCTTCCTCCGGCGGCCGGACGGAGCGGAACTGCACGTACAGGAGCACGTCGTACACGCTCTTCAACGCCCCGCCCACGACGAAGGGCAGCCCCAGCGAGACGACCTGCATCGCGTAGCCGGAGAGGATGGGCGTGACCGCCTGCGCCGCGTTGCGCACGACGTTCGTCAGCGCCGCCGCCTGATTGCGTTCTTCCGGATCGACGACCGCCATGATGTAGCTCTGCCGGGCCGGCACGTCCATCTGGGACAGGGCGTGGCGGGCCAGCAGCAGCGTGACGGCGAGCGGCAGGGTGGGGGCGGCGGGGATCAGCATCAGCAAGATGTTGGACGGCAGGTGGCTGAAGACCATCGTGTTGATCAGGCCGATGCGGTCGGCGATGCGCGCCGCCGCGAGGAACGAGCCGGCCTGCAGCAGCCCCACGCCGAGGAAGATCGGCCCGAGCAGCTCCGGCCCCGCGTTCCAGCGCAGGTGGAACCAGAACGCGATCAGGCTCTGCACTACGAAGCCGCCCGCCAGGGAGTCCAGGCCGAAGAGCGCCGAGAGCTTCAGCACGTCGCCGCGTGAGCGGTGCAGCCCGCCGCGCAGCACCGTGCCGCCGCCCGCCCCCATCTCGACCCGGTCCGACAGGCGCGTGAAGATCACCAGCACGGCGAGCCCGATCGCCGCATAGAGCACGAACATCGCGCGCAGCGACGTCTCCGGCCCCCAGAGGAGCCAGCGCTGGAGCACGACGGGCGCGCCCGCGAACAGCGCCCCGACCGCTCCGGCCAGCGCCCCCACGGTGTTGTACCAGCCGAAGATCGCATTGCGCCTGGCGGCGGGTACCGTCTGGGGCAGCATCGCCTGCTCGAGCGAGAGGAAGGGGCCGACTTCCCCCGAGGTGGCGCCGACCGTGCCGGTGAGCGAGGCCAGGATGAGCAGCGGGTACCGGGTCGTGGCCGCGAAGGCCGCGCCGGAGGCGGCCATGAGCAGCGCGCTGAGCAGCAGCATGGGCCGGCGGCCGTAGCGGTCCGCCGCGGCCGAGAGCACCAGGGTGAGGACCGCGGATCCTCCGAGGGTGGTGGTCAGGATCGCGCCGACCTGCCAGGGTGCGAAGCCGACCTGCTCGAGGTACACCCCGAGCAGCACGCTGAGATAGCCATAGGCGAAGGTGCGGATCGCCCGCGCGGAGAGGATCAGCCGGGCGTCGCGGCCTGACGGGCTCACCCTACCTCGAAGGTCATGCCTTCCTGTCCGGGGATCAGCTCAAACCCCGCCGCCGCGCGGCGCGCGCCGCGCACGAGGTCGTCGAGCATGTCGTCCCCGTGGCCCGGATCGTGGTGGAAGGTGACGAGCCGCCTGGGGCGGGCCAGGCGGGCAAAGGCCATCGTGTGGCCGATCGCGCTGTGCCCCCAGCCGTGGCGGTGGGCGTACTCGGCGTCGGTGTACTGGCTGTCGTGGAGCAGCAGGTCGGCCTCGCGCGCCAGATCCGCACCCGAGGTCCAGTCGGGCCCGAGCGGGAAGGCGCGTGCCCCGAGGGCCGGCTCATGGTCCGGGATGTAGACCATCGCGGCCGATCCCTCGGTGATGCGGTAGCCGACGGTCGGCCCGGGGTGGAAGACCAGCGCGCAGTGGACGCGCAGCGACTCCACGGCGAACTCTCCCATCGGTACGTCGTGCAGGAACAGCCGGCAGGGCAGGTCGCGCAGCCGGACCGGGAACAGCGGCGGCGAGAGGTACTTCGTGAGGCGCGTGCGGAGGTCGTGGGTCGTGGACGGCGGCCCCCAGACGTGGACCTCCGCGTCGGACCGGTAGAGCGGGTCGAAGAAGCCGAACCCCTGGATGTGGTCCATGTGCAGGTGGGTGAGCAGGAGGTAGATGCGCCGGTCGTCCGGGCCGACGGCGTGGCTCAGCCGCCGGATGCCGGTGCCCGCGTCGAGCACGAGGAGCGTTCCGTCACGCCCGCGCACCTCGACACAGGAAGTATTGCCCCCGTAGCGCACGGTCTCCGGGCCCGCGCTGGGCAGGGAGCCCCGCGTGCCCCAGAGGGTCACCTTCACTTCGAGTTCACGTCCCAGAGGATGGCGGCGGCGCCGAGCATCCGGTGCCCCTGGCCGACCAGGGGGAAGCTGAGGATGTCGAGCTTGCGGCGCTGGCCGTCCATGCCCGTGATCCAAACCGTGCTGCGCGCCGGAACGCGGGACTTCAGCGTGGCCACGAGCGGGAGGGCGTCGGGCGGCAGGGGCCGTCCGGCCTCGTCGGTCGGCTTGAAGGCGGTCGACCACTTCTCCATCGGCATCTCGCCCGCCTCGTCGAACCGGACCCCGAGCAGCGCTTCCGCCGGCTCGTTGTAGAAGAGCAGCGTCCCCTCCGGATCCACGACGAAGATCGGCACGCTGAGGTAGCTGGCCAGCTGCCGCATGAGGATGATCTCGATTTCTTTCTGCGTCATCGCCCCTCCAGGCAACGTCCCGGCGTTGGGGGGTATTCGCCGGGGGGGCCCAACCTCTTGTTCCCGCCGGACGGACGCCGCCGCTTGACTGCCGGGGCCGGTTGTGGGCATATATTGTCATAGTGTGTCCTATATCGGCTAGGACAATCACGCCGGTGCCCCTCGCGGTTCGCCGGGACGGTCCGCTGCCCATCGCCCGGCAGATCGCCGAGCAGCTGGTGGCCCTCATCCGTTCCGGCTCGCTGGCGCCGGGCGACCGCCTGCCGCCGGTGCGGGTCCTCGCCGGCTTCCTGCGCGTCAACCGCAACACGGTGGCCAAGGTGTACGCTCAGCTGGAGCGCGACGGCTGGCTGGCCACGACGCGGGGGCGGGGCACCTTCGTCAGAGAGACCGCACCGCGGATCCCGGCCGGGGTTGCGATGGGGATCGCCTCCGGTGAGTCCGACCCGGGGCTCGTCCCGCTGGCGGACCGCCTGCTCCAGGAGGCCGCCTCCCGCGGCCTGACCGGGGCCGACGTGGCCCGCCTCGTGAGCAGCCGGGCCTCGGCCCTGTCCGCCGGCGCCGGCCCGCGCGTCGGCTTCGTCGAGTGCAACCCTTCCGACCTGGCGTACTTCTCCCGGCAGCTGGGCGAGCGGCTGGGGCGTCCGCTCCAGCCCGTTCTGCTCGCCGACCTCGACCGCGCCGCCTCCGAGCTCGACCTGGTGGCCACGACCCTCTTCCACGTGGAGGAGGTGCGCAAGCGGCTCCCCCGGCGCGAGGTGATCGGCCTGATGGCCGCGCCCGACTTCCACACCCTGGACGAGGTGGCCCACCTGCCGCCCGGCCGCCGCATCGCGCTCATCTGCGCGACGGCGGAGGGCGTGCGCAGTAAGGAGCGGTCGATCCGGGCCGTGGGCGTTCCCGGGGCGCGGCTCGTCACGGCCACGCTGCAGCAGCCCGACCGGCTGCGGCCCGCGCTGCGCGGCGCGGACGTGGTGCTGGCCTCTCCCAAAGTGCTGGAGCGCATCGCTGCCGACATCCCACCGCGGGCCCGCGTGATCCCCTTCGCCAGCGTGCTGGGCGAGGGGGCGGTGACGCTGCTGGCCGAGCGCATCCGATCCTGGCGGCCGCGACCGGTCCGGCGGCCGCGCCGACAAAGGAGCTCCGAGCAATGAAGAAGCTGCGCGTGGCGGTGCTGATGGGCGGCCCCTCGCCCGAGCGCGACGTCTCGCTCGGCACGGGAGAGCAGATCGTCGCCGCCCTCGATCCCCAGCGGTACAGCGTGCTGCCGGTGGAGATCACCAAGGACGGCAAGTGGCTGCCGCGGCCGGAGATGGTGCCCCTGCCCGCGCCTTCCTCCGCGCCGGCGCCCGGCGGAGGGCTCGCCGCCGCGGCCCGCCGCGTGCCGGGCCTGATGCGGGGGCGGATCGAGCCGGCCCCGACCACCTACGACCGCTTCGTCGAGCGTGAGCAGGTAGACGTCGCCTTCATCGCGATGCACGGCCCCTACGGGGAGGACGGGACGATGCAGGGGCTGCTCGAGCTCCTCGGCATCCCCTACACCGGATCCGGGGTCCTGGCCAGCGCGTTGGCGATGGACAAGCTGCGCAGCCGGCAGATCTTCGAGTGGCACCGCCTGCCCGTGCCCGGCTACCTCAGCGTCAGCCGCAACGTCTGGCGCGACCGCGCCCACGTCCATCATCAGGTGGAGACGCTGATCGGGTATCCCTGCGTGGTCAAGCCGAACGCCGTCGGCAGCAGCATCGGGATCTCGCTGGTGCGGGACGCGCAGCGCCTCGAGGCCGCGGTGAAGACCGCCTTCGGCTTCGGGCCCATCGTCCTCGTGGAGGAGTACGTCGCGGGCGTCGAGATCACGTGCGGGATCGTGGACGACCCCGACACCGGCGAGCCGGTCCCCCTGCCGCTGGTCGAGATCGTGCCGCACGCCGACTTCTACGACTACGACGCGAAGTACGCGGCCGGCGGCAGCGACCACATCATCCCGGCCCGGGTGAGCGAGGACGTGAGCAAGCGCGCGCAGGCCCTCGCCGTGCGCGCCTATCAGGCCCTGGGCTGCGAGGGGATGAGCCGGGTGGACATGATCGCCCGCGAGACCGACATCGTGGTCCTGGAGGTCAACACCATCCCCGGGATGACGGCCACCAGCCTGCTGCCCGACGCGGCGAAAGCGGCCGGCATCTCATTCCCCGACCTGCTGGACCGCATCATCCGCTCCTCGCTGCGGCGCTCCCAGCGGTAGCCCTCCCAGCGGTCGACTCCGGAGGGACCTGCGCCGGCTCCTCCCGCTCGAGCAGGGGTGTGTGTTCGAGAAGGGGATTGCGCCGCCTCGCTCGGAATGACTGAGCAGACGCCCATGCAGCGCAACGGATTCGTGAAGTCCCACGCCCTGGGGAACGACTACATCGTCATGGATCCCCAGGCCCTGTCGTTCCCGCTGACCCCGGCGGCCATCCGCCTGATCTGCGACCGGCATCTGGGCGTGGGCTCGGACGGCATCCTCGCCCACGTGCCCTCGCTGCGCGCCGACTTCGGGCTGCGCATCTTCAACCCGGACGGCAGCGAAGCGGAGAAGAGCGGCAACGGCCTGCGCATCTTCGCCCGCTATCTGCACGACCACCGCCTGGCCAGCAGCGCGGCGTTCACGGTGGAGACGCCGGGGGGGATCGTCCACATCACCCTGCACCGCTCGGGCGCCGCGGTGGACCGCATCACCGTGGCCATGGGCACGGCGACCTTCCGCAGCGACCGCATCCCGGTGGCCGGGGAGGTGCGGGAGGTGGTGGACGAGGTCCTGGAAGTCGATGGGCAGCGCCTCGTGATCACCGCCGTCTCGATGGGAAATCCGCACTGCGTGGTCTTCGTCCCCGATCTCGCCGCGGTCGACCTGCACCGCCTGGGCCCGAAGCTGGAGCACCATCCGGCGTTTCCCGCGCGCACCAACGTGCAGTTCGCGCAGGTGCTCTCCCGCCGGCGGGTCGCGGTGATCATCTGGGAGCGTGGGGCGGGAGAGACGCTGGCCTCCGGCAGCAGCGCCTGCGCCGTGGCGTCCGCCGCGGTGCGCAAGGGCCTCGTGGACCGGGACGTCACGATCGCGATGGAGGGCGGCGAGCTGCAGATCGCGGTGGCCGAGGATTGGACCGTCCGGATGTCCGGGCCTGCCGTGGAGGTCTACGCGGGCGAGCTCAGTGCCGCGTTCGTCATGGCCCTGGAAGGTGCGCGATGAAGAAGGTGCTCTACGTGATCCTCGACGGGCTCGGCGACCGCCCGTCCCCGGAGCTCGACGGGAAGACACCCCTGGAAGCAGCGGCCACGCCGAATCTCGACCGGCTGGCCGACGAGGGGCGCCAGGGGACCGTCATCACGGTGGGCAAGGACGTCGCCCCGGAGTCGGACGTCGCCGTCATGGCCATCCTCGGCTACGATCCGCGCCGGTACCACGCCGGACGGGGCCCGCTCGAGGCGATGGGCGGGGGACTCCGCTTCCGGGACGGCGACCTCGCCCTGCGGGGCAACTTCGCGACGCTGGGGGACGGTTGGACGATCTCCGACCGCCGGGTCGGCCGCAATCTCACCTCCGGGGAGGCGCAGCAGCTCGCCGATGCCGTGACTGCCGAGCTCCGGCTGCGCGAGGCGCCCGCGGACCTCGTGGTGAAGGCGTCCATCGGGCACCGCTGCGCCGTCGTCTTCTATCCCCGCGAGGGCCGTCTCTCCGCCCAGATCTCCAACACCGACCCGGCCTACGCCCGCCTCGGCGGGCTCGGGGTGGCGGTCTTGAATCCGGGGAACGAAGTCGTGACCTGCACGCCCCTGGACGGCTCGCCCGAAGCGGCCCGCGCCGCCGCGCTGGTCAACGAGTTCACCCGGGTCAGCCGCGAGATCATGGACGGCCACCCCGTGAACCGCCGGCGCCGCGCCGAAGGCAAGCCTCCCGGCAACGCCATCCTCGTGCGCGACGCGGGCGACCACCTGCCGGAGGTGCCGCCGATCGCCGAGCGCTTCGGTATCGAGTTCGGCTGCTTCGTGGAGATGCCGGTGGAGCGCGGCATCGCCCGCCTGCTCGGCATGCGGGTCGTCGAAGTACCGTCCAGCGCGGGCGATCGCGAGAAGAGCTACAGGATCTGGGCGCGGCGCGCAGCGGAGGAGATCAGATCCCACGGCGGGCTGTACCTTCATCTCAAGGGACCGGACGAGCCGGGACACGACGGCGACTTCGCCGGCAAGCGCGACGTCATCGCCCTGATCGACCGCGCCTTCTTCGGCGAGCTGCTGCCGAAGGTGGACCGCGCCGGGGTGCTCATCGCCGTAACCGCCGATCACGCCACGCCCTGCAGCCTGCGCGGCCACTCCGCCGATCCGGTCCCGCTGCTCGTCCACGGCGCCGGCGTGAAGCCGGATGCCACCCGCGCGTTCAGTGAGCGCGAGGCCGCGCGCGGAGACCTCGGTCTCCTCCACGGCGTCGACATCATGCCGTTGCTCTCGGGTCTGGCGAAGAGTTGAACTCGGCGAAGAGCTGAACTCGGAGGTGGATGCCATGCAGCGTCTGAGGGTTCCCGCGTTCGTTGCCGCCCTGCTCCTGGTGCTCGCCCTTGCGGCGCCCGTACTGCCGCAGGCCGGCACGCTGACCGTCATGCACTTCAACGACGACTACCAGCTCACCGCCGTCGAGAACGGGAAGCTCGGCGGCATGGACCGCCTCGCCGGCGCGGTGCGGGCGATCCGCGCCCAGGAGCCGTGCACGCTGCTGCTCGTGGCCGGCGACCTCATCTCGCCGTCGGTGGAGTCGTCCATCCTCAAGGGCGCGCAGATGATCGATGCGCTGAACCTGCTGCGCGTGGACGCCGTCGTGCCCGGCAACCACGAGTTCGACTACGGGCCCGACGAGTTCCGCAAGCGGATCGGCGAGTCGCACTTCCCCTGGGTGGCGGCGAACGTCTTCGTCACCGGGGTGCGGCCCTTCCCCGGCACCCACGCCTACGTCATCCGCAGCGTCTGCGGGACGGCCGTGGGGATCTTCGGACTGCTCACGGAGGAGACGGTGACCGCTTCCTCGCCCGGGGCGACGTGGTTCGGTGATCCTGTCGCCGTGGCCCGTGCCGTGGTGCCCCTGCTGCGGCGCGCCGGCGCCTCGCGCATCATCGCCCTCACGCACATGCGCGTCGACGAGGACGAGGCTCTGCTGGCCGCCGTGCCCGAGATCGACCTCGTCATCGGCGGGCACGAGCACGATCCGCTGACCCGCACCGTGGGGGGCCGGCTCATCGCCAAGGCCGGTTCCGACGCGAAGTGGCTGGGGGTGGCGCGAGTCCCCCTGCGCGGCACGCCGCAGGCCGCCCATCAGCTGCTCACCATCGACGAGAAGACCGCCGCGGACCCGGCGATGGCCGCGCTGGTGAAGCGCTACAGCGAGCAGTTCGCCCGAGACATGGAGGTCGTGATCGGCGAGACGACGACCCCGCTCGACGCCCGGAACCAGAGCGTCCGCCAGCAGGAGTCCGCCCTCGGCAACTACATCGCCGACGTGATGCGGGCCGTGATGAACGCCGACGTCGCGATCACGAACGGCGGCGGCATCCGCACCAATGCGCTCTTCCCGCCTGGGCCCATCAAGCGGCGCGACGTCTTCGCCTGGCTGCCCTTCGGCAACGTGGTGGTCAAAGCCGCCGTGCGGGGCTCCGCCATCCGGCAGGCGCTCGAGAACGGCGTGAGCCAGTGGCAGCAGGTGGGCGGCCGCTTCCCCCAGGTATCCGGCCTGTCCTTTACCTTCAACCCGGACCGCAACCTCGGCTCGCGGGTCCTCGACGTCCGGGTCGGCGGGCAGATGCTGCAGGACGGCACGACCTACACCGTGGCGACGAACGACTTCATGCTGCGGGGCGGCGATGGGTACAGCATGTTCGCCGGCGGCGAGGTCCTGGTCAATCCCGCGGGCGGGCCGCTCATGGCCACCGCGGTGATCGAAGCCGTGCAGCGGGCGCGGACGATCAGCCCTCGGGTGGAAGGCCGCATCACCCTCACGCGATGAGCGGGGACGGGCGGACGTCGGTCGGCGCGCTGAAGGAGCTCGTGGCGCGCTTCGTCCGGCAGCGCGACTGGGAGCAGTTCCACACGCCGAAGAACCTCTCGATGGGGATGGCGGTCGAGGCCGCCGAGCTGATGGAGCTGTTCCAATGGTACGACGCGGAAGGGAGCGTCGCGCTGATGCGGCGCTCCGGGGCCCGGCGGGCCGCCCAGGAGGAGCTGGCCGACGTCATGATCTACTGCCTGGCGTTCGCCAACCGGACGGGGATCGACGTGGCCGGAGCGATCCGGTCGAAGCTGGCTAGAAATCGGCGCAAGTACCCGGCGCGGGCCTTCCGGGGGCGGTTCTAGAGCAGTCCTTCGGCGGTGGCCAGCGCGATGATCAGTGTCCCCCACATCAGCTTGAAGCCGGCGACGTAGTCGCTCTGGGTGATCGCGATCGTCCGCGGCCCGCGCCGCTCCACGCCGGGGAACAGCGTGGCCATGCGGGCGGGCGACGTGCGCTTGAAGTCGATCTCGAAGGTGACCGGCGTCTTCACACGGTACGGCTTGATCTTCCCGCCGCGCACCGCCTCGAGGGCCTGGCGGGCCCGCTCCCGGATGAGCTCCTGGGCTTTCTTCGGGGTCAGGCTGAGCCCGACGAACCGGTCGATGGCCTCCTTCACGGGCGCCGTGACGACGCCGGGGAAGCGGCGCGCCGCCTCGGCGCAGACCTGGTCGTCGCCGGTGACGAGGGCGACCGGCACGTTGAAGGCCCCGGCGATCCCCGCATTGACCGCCGCCTCGTCCACGGGCTCCCCGTTCATCCGGATCTCGTAGACGACCCGGCCGAGGTAGGTGTGGTTCATGACCCCGTCCCCGCCCCCCTCCCGCTGGTGGTAGCCGACGAGGAAGGCGGCGTCGAACCCGCGGTCGATGCCCTCGAGCTGGGCCAGGAGCTTGTTGCTGCCGCTGATCAGGCGGGCGGCGGGGTGCAGCTCCTCGATCAGGAGGTTGGTCATCGGCCCGTGCCCGTCGCTCACCACGACCTCCGAGGCGCCGGCGGCCAGCGCGCCCTCGATCGCGGCGTTGGCATCCTGGGTCATCACCCGGCGGATGCGATCGTACTCTTTCTCCCCGGGCTGGACGTGCTTGCCCACCGCCGCCCCCGTGATGCCTTCCATATCCACCGAGACGTAGACGCGCACCGGCATCCCCTCCGCTCCCTCGCTCCGCTCCCCTCGGATTCCACGGCCCGGGAGCGGCCCCTTTCCGGAGCGCCCCCCTTTGAAAGAAAGATCCCGGCCGTCGAGGATTGCGCCTACGGCCCGGCGAACGAGGGCATAACCTCGACGCTGGAACTCCCGGGGGTCGGGGGACGTAGAAACCGTGGGTGTCACACTCTCTAACGGCGAGGTACGGGTCGTGCGTGCAGTTGCCATCGCATCCGTGGTGTTGGTTCTTCTGGCGGTAATCCCCGCAGGGTCAAGCCTGGCTCAAACGGCTCCGACGCAAGAGGCCGTGCTCAAGCTCGGCGCGGACATGCTCCTCACCGACGCCGGCCCGCTGGCCGGCCGCCGCATCGGTCTGGTCACGCACCAGGCCGGGATCACGGCGGGCGGCGAACGGACGATGGTCGCCATCGCGCGCGTCGAGGGGCTCAAGCTCACGGCGCTGTTCGCCCCCGAGCACGGCATCGACGGGACGGTTGACGCCGGACGGCACGTGCCGAACGCCGTCAGCCGCGGCACCCCCGTCTACAGCCTGCACGGCGGGACGTTCAGCCCCACCCGCCAGATGATGTCCCGCATCGACACCCTGGTCGTCGACCTGCAGGACGTGGGGGCGCGGCCGTTCACCTACGCCTCCACGATGGCGCTGGTGATGCGCGCCGCGGCCGACAGCGGCAAGCCGATCGTCATCCTCGACCGCCCGAATCCCCTGGGCGGGCAGATCGTGGACGGTCCGGTCCTCGAGAACTCGCTCCGCTCCTTCATCGGGATGTACTCGATCCCGTACATCCACGGGATGACGCTGGGCGAGCTGGCCGCCCTCTACAACCGCGCTTTCGGCATCAACGCGCAGCTGACGGTCGTCCCGATGGTGGGCTGGCAGCGCAGCATGATCTGGGCCGACACCGGGCTGTCCTGGGCCAACCCCTCGCCGGGGTTGATCGAGGCCGACATCGCGCCGTACTACGCGGCAACCGGGCCGCTCGACGGGACCAACCTCTGGAACGGCGTGGCAACCGAGTCCCGCTTCCGCGTGGTGCTGGCGCCCTGGATCGACGCCCCGCGGCTGGCGGAGCGGCTGAACCGGTACAATCTGCCCGGCGTGCGGTTCACGCCGTCGGCGATCCCACACCCCCATACCGGGCAGATCTGGCAGGGCGTCCGCCTCAACGTGACCGATGCCCGCGTCTTCCGCCCCACGTCCACGATCGTGCACGTGCTCGCCGAGATCCGGCGCATGCACGGCGGCAAGCTCTCCTTCAAGCGGCCCCGCCGCGGCCCGTACCTCTTCGACCTCGTCTGGGGCACGAAGAGCGTGCGGCAGGCCCTCCAGCGCGGGGAGAGCGCCGAGACGATCATCCAGGCCTGGACCCCGGGGCTCGAGCGCTTCAGGAAGCTGCGCCAGCAGTACCTCCTGTACGAGTAGGACCGCCCCCCGCGGGGGCATGGTAGGGGCGTGAGGTGTCCGCCCATGCGCCCGCAGATGCTGGTCGTCGTCGCCCTGCTCGTCCTGGCCGCCGCCGCGCCTGCCGCGGCCGATCATCAGGCCGCCAAGGAGTATAAGGAAGGCCAGGTGTACTGCACCGCAAGCGCCCTCGTCATGGGACCGACCGTGATCGAGGCGGGCCGGTGCTATCTGCTGGCGCTGTACCGGGACGCGCGGGGGTCGTTCCTGGCGTTCATCAACGCCGCCGTGCTGATCAGCCCCGGCCAGGTCATCCGCCTGGACACGCCCTCCGGCCGACGCCTGCGCGACCAGATCGCGTTCCTCGTGCCGCTGCAGGCCGCGGGTCTCACGCCGGCCGCGGCCACCGCGGGGGATACCCTGCAGCTCGTGGCGGTCCGCGAGGAGCACCGCCACGAGGCGGGCGAGGCCGATACCCCGCGCGCGCGCACCGTGCTCGTCCTGGCCGGCCTGCCCGCGCCGGAGCTGTCCGCCACCTTCGTCGTGCGCTTCTGACCCCGGCCGCCCTTGACGGGGCGGGGGACGCTCTGCTAGCGTTCACTGTTGCACGGGTCACAGACAGGAGGCGCGCCGTTGGTCAGGATTTCAGCAGATGCTACGCGGACCGGGTCGCGCCTCGTGCTTCGCCAGTAACCGCCGCGATCGTCGTGGCGGCCACGGGGACGCCGGTTCCCGTGGCCGTTTTCCTTTTCTGAGCGTCTGACCCGGGAGGTTCCATGGCGGTCTCGTACGCCCAACATCGCCAGTTCCTGCTGAGCTACCTGCGGCCGCAGTGGCCGCGCGTGGCCATGCTGGCCGTGCTGCTGTTCACCGGCATCGGCCTGCAGCTGCTCACCCCGCAGATCCTGGCGCGCTTCATCGACCTGGCGCGCGGCGGGGCGGACCAGGAGGTGCTGGCGCGCCTGGCCGGCCTCTTCCTCGCCGTAGCCCTGGCGGGCCAGGTGATCTCCGCCCTCTCGGTGTATGCCAGCGAGAACGTCGGGTGGACCGCGACCAACCAGGTCCGCGAGGATCTCGCCCTGCACTGCCTGCATCTGGACCTGCCGTTCCACAACGCGAAGACGCCCGGCGAGATGATCGAGCGGGTGGACGGAGACGTCACGCAGCTGTCGGGCTTCTTCTCGCAGTTCGTGATCAAAGTACTGGGCAACGTCGTGCTGCTGCTCGGCATCCTCGTCCTGCTGTACCGGGCGAACTGGGGCGTGGGAGTGGTCTACACCGTCTTCACGCTCGGCACGCTGCTCATCCTGCGGACCCTGATGGAGCGGGCCATCCCCTACTTCAAGGAGTCCCGCCAGGCCGGGGCGGTCCTGCTCGGGTTCCTCGAGGAGCGCCTCTCCGGGACGGAGGACATCCGCGCCAGCGGCGCCGTACCCTACGTCCTGCGGCGGCTCTCCGAAGCGATGCGCAGCCAGCTCGAGAAGACGCGCCGGGCCTGGCTGCGCGGCACGATGATGTGGGCCACCACGGCGATCCTCCTCGTCGTGGGCAACGCCCTGGCCTTCGGCATGGGCGCCTGGCTGCTGCGCAACGGGGTCATCACCATCGGTACGGTGTACCTGTTCTTCCACTACACGGAGATGCTGCGCCGGCCGCTGGAGCAGATCACCCGCCAGATGCAGGAGCTGCAGCGCGCCAGCGCCAGCATCTCGCGCGTGGGCGACCTGCTGGCCCTGGAGACGGCGACGAAGGACGGTCCCGGGACCCTGCCCGCGGGGGCGCTCGCCGTGGACGTGGACCGCGTCTCCTTCGGCTACGTGCCGGACGACCTGGTCCTCCGGGACATCAGCGTCCGCCTGGCCCCCGGCCGGGTGCTCGGCCTGCTGGGGCGCACCGGCAGCGGCAAGACGACGATCGGGCGGCTGTTCGTGCGCTTCTACGATCCGACGGCGGGGGCGATCCGCCTCGGCGGGGCCGACGTGCGGGACGTGAGCGTGGACAACCTCCGGGCCCGGGTGGGTCTCGTCACGCAGGACGTGCAGCTGTTCCACGCCTCGGTGCGCGACAACCTGACCTTCTTCGATCCTTCGATCTCGGACGCGCGCATCCGCGAGGTCCTGCGGGAGCTGGAGCTGCTGGAGTGGATGACCGCGCTGCCCGAGGGCCTCGACACGCAGATCGGACCGCGCGCCCTCTCCGCCGGCGAGGCGCAGCTCCTGGCCTTCGCGCGCGTGTTCTTCAAGGACCCCGGGCTCGTCATCATGGACGAGGCCTCCTCGCGCCTCGACCCCGCCACCGAGCAGCTGGTGGAACGCGCGGTGAGCGCGCTGCTGCGGGGCCGCACCGCGATCGTCATCGCCCACCGGCTCGGCACGGTGCAGCGCGCGGACGAGATCCTCATCCTCGAGGACGGGGCGGTGCTCGAGCACGGCGCCCGCGCGGCCCTGGCCGCCGATCCGTCCTCCCGGTTCGCCTCCCTGCTGCGGACGGGGCTGGAGGAGGTGCTGGCATGAGTACCTGGCGCGTCTTGTGGCGCCTCCTCGCCTACCAGCCGGCGCTGTTCGCCCTGAACATGGTCCTCTGGACGGCGTTCTGGCTGGTGCCCCTGCTCATGGGGCTCATCACGCGCGAGGTGTTCAACACGATCACCGGCGGCGCGGCCGCGGGCTGGGAGCTGTGGAGCTGGCTGGCCCTGCTCGTTGGCGTGGCGGTCGGCCGCGTGGCGATCAACGTGGCGGGCGTCTCGGCCTGGGCGACGTACTTCTACACCCGCGCCGGGCTGCTGCGCCGCAACCTCCTCGAGCGCATCCTCAGCCGGCCGGGGGCGAAGGCCCTGCCGGACTCGCCGGGGGAGGCGATGAGCCGCTTCCGCGACGACGTCGAGGAGCTGCTCAAGCTGGTCGAGATGACGGTGGACGGCGTGGGCATCGTGCTGGCCGGGATCGCGGGCGCGGCGATCATGTTCGGGATCGAGCCGTTCATCACGACCGTCGTGCTGCTACCCTTGACCCTCATCGTCGTCATCGTCGCCCTGCTGCGCCAGCGCATCATCCGCTACCGCCGCGCCGCGCGCGAGGCGGCGGGCCGGGTCACGGACCTGATCGGGGAGATGTTCGGCGCGGTGCAGGCGGTGAAGGTGGCCGCTGCCGAGGCGGACGTCATCGGCCGCTTCCGCGGGTTGAACGAGGCGCGGCGGCGCGCCGCGCTCAAGGACAGCCTGCTCACGCAGCTGCTCGAGGCCGTCTTCGTGAGCTCGATCAACATCGGGACCGGGCTCATCCTCCTGCTCGCGGCGGGGGCCATCCGGTCCGGCGCCTTCACGGTCGGCGACTTCGCCCTGTTCGTCTTCTACCTCGGCATGGTCACCGAAGGGATGACGCTCATCGGCAACTTCTCCGCGCGCTACCGCCAGGCGGCGGTCTCCGTGCAGCGCCTGCTCGACCTGCTGCCGGACGATCCGCCGGAGCGACTGGTCGAACACCATCCGGTCTACCTCAGCGGCACGCTGCCGGAGGTGAAGGTTCCGGAGAAGACGGTCACCGACCGGCTGGAGCGCCTCGACGTGCGGGGTCTCAGCTACGCCGATCCCGTCACCGCGCGGGGGATCCGCGACGTCGGCTTCACCCTGGCTCGCGGCTCCTTCACCGTGGTCACCGGCCGGATCGGGTCGGGGAAGAGCACCCTGGTGCGCGTGCTGATCGGGCTGCTGCCGCGCGACGGCGGCGAGGTCCGCTGGAACGGCCAGCTCGTGGAGCGGCCCGCGGAGTTCTTCGTGATGCCCCGCGCCGCGTACATCCCCCAGGTCCCGCGGCTGTTCAGCGAAGCGCTGCGGGACAACGTCCTCTTCGGCCTGCCCCTCGCCCGGGCGGATCTGCCCGGGGCGGTCTGGTCGGCGGTGATGGAGCGCGACGTGGAGATGCTGGAGCAAGGTTTGGAGACGATGGTCGGGCCGCGCGGCGTGAAGCTGTCCGGCGGCCAGGTCCAGCGCACCGCCGCGGCGCGGATGTTCGTCCGCCGTCCGGAGCTGCTCGTGATCGACGACCTCAGCTCGGCCCTCGACGTGGAGACCGAGCGCACCCTGTGGGAGCGCCTCTTCGCCCTCGAGGACGTGACCTGCCTGGTGGTCAGCCACCGGCGCGTCGCCCTGCGCCGGGCCGACCACATCATCGTCCTCAAGGAGGGGCGCATCGAGGCCGAGGGCACCCTCGACGACCTCCTCGTGCGCTCCCCGGAGATGCAGCGGCTCTGGCGCGGGGACGCCGGGCAGGAATCGGCGGCGACGCAGGCAACTGCGAGGTAATGGTCACCGCGGTCGCCGCGCTCTTCGCCCTCGGCTTCTACGCGATCGTCATCTGGGCCGTTCGCCGCACTCGCCGGCTCGCCGGCCGCACGCCGCTGGCCGTCGTCCGGCATGGGGGCGTGGAGATGCGGATCGCCGCGCTGGCGATGACGCTCTTTCCCGCGGTGCTGGT
>DASUAK010000218.1:0-4151 GCA_035763845.1 bacterium
GGGCCGGCCAGCTGGGCGACGGAGCGGGTTGCCTCGAGCTTGCTGTTCCCTTCAACGAGCTGCCGGCGCTCGACGAGCGACGGCAGATACGACTGGTACGACACGTCGAAGAACACCGTGAAGCAGCCGATGAGAAAACCCACCACGTAGAGCTGAGGCATCCCAAGTGACCCCGCGAACGCGGCGGCAGGGATGGACAGCAGCACCAGCCCCCGCCCGATGTCGCCGGCGATCAGGATCGGGCGGCGCCGCATCCGGTCCACCCACACGCCGGCGAACAGGCCCAGCAGCAGGAAGGGGGCGCGCTCGACCGCGGTGAGGATGCCCATCTGGCCGGGGGTGGCCTGCAGGGAGATCGCGGCGATGATGGGCAGGGCCAGCCCCGTGAAGTTGTCCCCGAAGACGGAGATGGTCTGCGCGGTCCAGAGCTTGAGGAACTCGCGGTGGCGCCAGAGCGTGTCCTGGCGCTCCGCCTGGGCGACCGCGTTGGTCATCGCCGCTTCCCTAATCCCTGAGCCGCCGCCCGGTCAGGGCGATGAAGACGTCCTCGAGGGAGGTCTCGACCATCTGGAGGTGGCGCACCTGCCCGCCCCCGCGGGCGATCGCTTCGACGGTCTGCGGCAGCGCCGCGGCGGGATCGGCCAGATGCAGGGTGAGCTCGCGGAGCCCGTCCGTGCCCGTCCCTGTCGCGACGGTGGTCACCCCGGGGACACCGCGCAGCACGGCGTCCAGATCGTCCCGGCCCCCTTCCACCTCGAAGCGCAGCACCGCCCCCTGCCCCAACCCGCGCTTGAGGGCCTGCGGGGTGTCCAGGGCGATGATCCGCCCGTGGTCGATGATGCCGATGCGCTCGCTGAGCTGGTCCGCCTCTTCCATGTAGTGCGTCGTCAGGATGATCGTCTTGCCGGAGGCATGCAGGTCCCGGATCAGGTCGCGGATGTTCCGCGCCGCCTGGGGATCCAGCCCGGTGGTCGGCTCGTCGAGCAGCAGGATCGGCGGGTCGTGCACCATCGACTTGATCAGCGCCAGCCGCTGCCGCATGCCGGTGCTGTACCGCTCCACGAGGTCGTCCGCGCGCACGGCCAGCCCGACGCGCTCGAGCAGCTCGGCGATCCGCCCCCGGGCGGCCTCGCCGGGCACCCGGTACAGCGCCGCGAAGTACTCGAGGTTCTCGCGCCCGGTCAGCTTCCAGTAGATGGACCGCTCCCCGGTCAGCACCACACCGAGGTGGCGCCGGACCTCCTGCGGTGCCTCCGCCACGTCGAAGCCCCAGACCCGCGCCCGTCCCGCCGAGGGCACCAGCAGCGTGCACAGCATCCGGATCGTCGTGGTCTTGCCGGCGCCGTTCGGGCCCAGCAATCCGAAGAGCTCTCCCCTCCGGATCTGGAGATCGATACCGTCAACGGCCGTGATCTCGCCCTGCACTGCCCGCCGCCGGACCCCGTTCTGGCCCATGCTCCGAACGACGAAGCGCTTGGTCAAGCCCTCCAGCTCGACTGCGTGGTCCGGCGGCAACATCACTCGACGATGACCTCCACCACGGTGCCGCCGGGGTCGCGGACGTCGACGATCGGGCCGCGGCGAGTCCCCTGCGAGACGACCTTGAGCAGCTCGTCCAGATTGATGCCCTTCTCCTGAAGGCGCGTCCGCATCTTCTCGGGGACCATGCCGCCGATGGTCATGGCCAGCCGGGCGGGCAGCGCCACCTGCACCTTGCGGCCACCGGGGTCCCGGATGTTCACCCGCACCGTCCGCGACAGATCCCCTGTCGCCGGCGCCTCGCTGAGTTCGTCGAGGAAACGCAGTCCGTCCTCGGGGGTGACCTTCCCGTCGCGCACCATCTCGAGGATGCGCAGCCGTTCGTCTGTGCGCTCGTCCACCGTCATCGCCCCACGATCCTGATATCCCCGCTGGTCGCGTGCAGCCGCACGGACGCGCCCGGCCCGCCGAGGACCCCCCGCAGGCTGCGGAACCCCGTGGTCTGCTCGGCAAGGGGCACGGCGGTGGAGATGTCCCCCGACCGGGTCGCCGCATCGATCGAGCCCCGGCCGTCGGGCGGGACCGCCAGCTTGATGTCACCGCTGACGGTCTCGATGACGATCGACCCCTGGGCCAGCTCCAGGAGGGAAACGGCCACGTCCCCCGACAGCGTCCGCACCCGCACGTCGGTGCTGCGCACGCCGGCGAGGGCCACATCGCCACTCTTGGTCGTGACGGCCACGGGCCCGGAGGCGCCCGAGATCGCCACGTCCCCGTTGATGATGTCCAGCGCCACGCCGCCGCAGTCGGTCCCGGCCACGTCGCCGCTGACGATCCGCCCCTCGAGGCGGCCGCGCACCTCGCGCGCCGCGATGTCGCCGCTGCGCACATCCAGCCGCACGTCACCGGCCACGCCGCGGATCTGCAGGTCGCCGCTGACCACGTCCGCGCTCAGCGGACCTTCCACCGCCGACACTTCCACGTCCCCGCGCGTGATGTGCAGGTCGGCCCCGGCCACGCCCTCGACGCGGACGTCGCCCTTCGCGACGTCGATGCGCGCCATGACTCCCTTCGGCACCGTGATCTCGAAGTCCACCCGCACGCGGCGGGCTTCCAACCGCGGGACCTGGATGAACACCGTGGTCCCGTCGCGCCGGATCTCGACAGGGAGCCGCTCCGCCGCCCGCTGCGCCTCTTCCGACGTGGAGGACCACACCCGCCGCACGGCGCGGAGCCGCATCGGCCCGTCCCCCTCGGCGCGCAGCCGCACGTCCCCCCAGGCCTGCCGGAGATCCAGCGTGTCGCCCGCGCGTATCGGCTGCTCCGCGCTGGTCTCGGCCCGCCCCTCGGCGAGCCCGCTGAGGCCGCGCAGCACCTCGCGGAACGAGGGCCGGATCACGTCGCGCGCCCGGTGCAGCTCGCGGCGGACGTCGCCGGGGATGGACTCCATCAGTTCATGGAAGACATCCCGCAGCTCCTCGCGCAGCTCCGAACCGCTCTCCGCCGACGCGCGCGCCTCCGCGGACGCCGCGGGCCCGCCGGCTGCTCGCGCGGGCTCCCCCGCGGTCGGCTGGTCCGCGAGCTCCTGGAGCAAGGCGTCAGCCTCCTCGACGGAGATCTTGCCTTCCTTCAGCATGCGCAGCACCATCGCTCGCTCTTCGTCCATGGGGGCCTCCGTCACTTGCGCTCTCGCAGCATGCGCAGCGCGTCGTCCGCCGAGATCGTCCCGGCGTCGAGGGCGTCGAGCACTTCCCGCCGCCGCTTGACCGTCTCCGCCTTGCGCTCGGGCTCGACCGCGTAGCCGAGAGTGGCGAGCAGCGCGTCGAGGCGGGCGCGCACCGTGGGATAGGAGAGGCCGAGCTCGCGCTCGACCTCCTTGATGTTGCCGCGGGCCCGCAGGAACAGCTCCAGGAAGGCGAGCTGCTCCGGGTTGAGGCGGCTGAACTTCGACAGCTCGAAGTGCCCTTCGACGGCCGTGCCGCAGGATGTGCACTGCAGGCGGACGGCTTCCAGGTCTGCGCTACAGACCGGGCACTTCCCGGGTGCCTGTGGCATCGAGCGCGACCCTCCCTCCCCCGAATCCGGCGAGGCGGCGGAGCCAGGAAGTCTGTGCGGGGCGCCCGTCGGCCTGCCGCCGCAGCCGGTCCTGATCCGCAACCCGATACATCTCCTCGATCCGCTGGCGGTTCAGCATCTCCATGACGAACCGGTTGTCCTGCATCTTCCTCACCCCAGAACTACTATTCATCGAATCTATCTGAGGTGATTATAAGGAGTAACTATCAATCTGTCAAGTTCACTTTCCATTCTTCGTATATGACGTACATCAGTTCGATATTCCCAGGCCGATCCCCTCACTCTCAAGGAGCCGCTGCTTCAAGCTGATACCACCTTTGAGGGAGTAGCCTCCGAGGCCGCCGTCACTGCGGACGACGCGGTGGCAGGGGATGATCAGTGGGATGGGGTTCCGCGCGCAGGCCGTGCCCACGGCGCGCGTGGCGCCCGGCTGACCGATCTCGCGGGCAATCTCCCGGTAGGTCCGGACCTGGCCCTTGGGGATCCGCCGCAGCGACTCGAGCACCTTGCGCTGGAACGGCCCGACGAGCGAGAGGTCCACGGGCCCGCGGAACGCCTTGAAGTCGGCGAAGAACGCCCGCAGCAGCGCGAGAAGC
>DASUAK010000219.1:0-21799 GCA_035763845.1 bacterium
CTCGACATGCGGATGGACCGGCGCGAGCCGCAGACCGCGGCGGACCTGGTCAACCACCTGGGTGAGCGGGAGCTGGCCGACCTGATCTGGCGGTACGGCGAGGAGCGGTGGTCGCGGCGCATCGCACGGGCGATCGTCCGCAGCCGGCCGCTGCGGACGACAACAGATCTGGCCGAGGTCGTCGCCGGGAGCATCCCGCGGCGGCAGTGGCCACGGGGCATCCACCCCGCGACACGGACCTTTCAAGCGCTACGGATCGCACTCAACGACGAACTTCTGAACCTTGAAAAGACTCTACCAGATGCGGCGGAGGTGCTCCGGGAGGCGGGTCGACTCTGCGCCATTACCTTCCACTCCCTGGAGGATCGGACCCTCAAACACACCTTCCTGCGCCTCTCCCGTGGGTGCACCTGCCCACCCGGGGCCTCCGCCTGTACCTGTGGAGGGAAGACGTGGCTGACGATCCTGACACGGAAGCCCGTCCTGCCCTCCGCCGCCGAGATCCTGCGCAACCCGCGGGCCCGGAGCGCGAAGCTCCGCGCCGCGGAGCGCAGGGGAGCGACGGCAGACCGCTGACGATGTGGGGCGGGGCGGATCGGGGCCGGACATCGCACTTCCACTCACACCCCGAAGATCCCCTCCGCAGCAGCATCTGAGCACCTCCGGCAACCGGCCTCCGGTTGCCCCGCCCCGCAGAACGGTGGGAACGATGACGAGCGTGACCTGGGAGTAGCGATGCTGGCGGTTGCGGTTCGAACACGAAGCTTCCCTGTGCTGATGCCCGAAGAGGGTGCGCGCGAGCACGGCCGCCGCTCCACGCGGCGCCGTGCCCGGCTGACCCCCCTCGGGCGGGCGCTGGCCGTGGCGCTGCTCGTCGTGGCGCCGGCCCTCGCCTATGTCGCGCAGAGCACGGCCTCGGCGCGCACCGGGTACGCGATCCTCACCCTGCGGCAGGAGATCGAGGCGCTGCAGGCCGAGAACGCCCGGCTCGTCGTGGCCGTGACTGCGCTGAAGTCCCCCGAGCGTATCGAGCGCGTCGCCGCCGCGCAGCTCGGGATGGTGCGGCCCAGCCCCGCGCAGATGGCGGCGCTCGCGCTGCCCGCCCCCGCCGCGGCGGTGCCCGCGGCCGGCTCGCTCACACTCTGGCAGCGCGTCGGTGCGCTGCTGCTGGGACGCGAGGCGGCGGCAAGCGAACGCTGACGGCCGTGGATGACGGAGGCCCGGTATGACCACGGAAGAAGCGCTCCGGCGAATCGTCGAAGCCGAAGAGTCACGGCGCGAGCGGCGCGCCCTCGCCGAACTGCAGGCCGGATCCGGCCGGCCCTCGCCGGCGCACGGGGGGCCGGACCGCATCGACGACCGCCGCTGGGAGTAGGCTCTCTCGACGCCGACCACCGCATCCTGATCCGGCGCCGCGTCGCGGTCCTGGCCGTCGCGATGACGGCCGCGCTCGGCGCCCTCCTCTTCCGCCTCACCCAGCTCCAGCTCGTCGAGGCTGAGCGCCTGGGCGGGATCGCCCAGCGCCAGCAGCGCTCCATCATCGTCCTGGAGCCCCACCGGGGACGGCTGCTCGACCGCCGCGGCCGGCCCCTCGCGATCAACACCGAGGCCACCAGCATCTACGCCGTGCCCAGCGCCATCCAGGACCGCGCCGCGTTCGCGGCGCGCGTCGCGCCCGTCCTCGGCGTGCCCGAGGAGGAGGTGTTGGCCCGGCTGGCCCGGGGGCGCTACTTCGCCTGGCTGGCGCGGAAGGCGAGCCCGGAGACCGTCTCCCGCGTGAGGGCGCTGCGCCTGGGGGCGCAGATCGGGTTCCGCCTCGAGGATCTGCGGGCCTATCCCAACGGGCCGCTCGGGGCCCCGCTGCTGGGCTTCGTGGGCATCGACAACCAGGGGCTGTCGGGCATCGAGCTGGCCTACGACGCGACGCTGCGGGGGCAGGCCGGAGAGGCAATCGCCGCCCACGACGGGATGGGACGGCTCCTCGTCGAGACGCAGCGCGTGGTCGCCGATCCGGTCGACGGCTCCGACCTCCTGCTGACGATCGACCAGGTGATCCAGCACATCGCCGAGCGCGAGCTGGACGCGGCGATGAGCCGCACCCACGCCCGCACCGGGATCGTCGCCGTGATGGACGTGCCGAGCGGGGAGATCCTCGCCCTGGCGCAGCGCCCGACATTCGACCCGAACGCGGGCGCGCGGGCGCGCCCCGAGCTGTGGATGAACCGCGTCGTGGGCGAGGTCTACGAGCCGGGCTCCACCTTCAAGATTTTCGTGGCCGCGGCCGCGCTCGACTCCGGCCGGGTCGATCCGGCCGAGCGCTTCTACGATCCCGGCATGCTGCGCGTGGGCGGCCACGTCATCCGCAACGCGAACGGCAAGCGCCACGGCTGGGAGACGCTGGCCGACATCATCCGGGATTCATCGAACGTCGGCGCGGCCCAGGTCGCCTCGCGGCTCGGCACGGGCGCGCTGTACCGCTACATCAAGGCGTTCGGCTTCGGATCGCCCACCCGCGTCGACGCCCCCGGCGAGGTCGCCGGGATCGTGCCGACGCCCGCGGCCTGGCGCGCCCCGGCCCTGCAGACGATCGCCTTCGGGCAGGGCATCTCGGTGACGCCGCTGCAGCTGCTCACCGCGGCGGCGGCGCTGGGCAACGACGGTCTGCTGGTGCGCCCACACGTGGTCCGCGGCGTGCGCGACCGGCAGGGACGCACGACCGCCGTGACCAGCGGCCACACCGGCCGCCGCGCGGTGGCCACGGCCCACGCCCGCGCCGTGCTGCGCATGATGACCGCGGCGGTGGAAGAGGGGACGGGCCGGCTCGCGCGGATCGAGGGCTATCCTGTGGCCGGGAAAACCGGCACCGCGCAGAAGCCCTCGCCCGACGGGGGCTACGATCCGAGGCGCTACGTCGCGTCGTTCCTCGGCCTGGTGCCGGCCGACCGTCCCGCGCTCACCATCCTCGTCATCCTCGACGAGCCCCTCGGCGCCTACTACGGCAGCGAGGTGGCCGCGCCGGTGTTCCGGGAGGTCGCGGCCCAGGCGCTGTGGTACCTGCGCATCCCGTCCCGGCGGCCGCTGAACGGGACGCGCAGTCCGTAGCTTATAATGACACTGACCATGCGACTCGATCGCCTGCTGGCGGTCCTCCCGGCCGCCGACGTGCAGGGCCGCACCGACCTCGAGATCCGCTCCCTCGCTGCGCACCACGACGCGGTCCGGCCCGGCAGCCTCTTCGTGGCGGTGCGGGGGTTCCGGCACGACGGGCACGCCTTCGTCCCGGCCGCCGTCCAGCGCGGTGCGGCCGCCGTCGTGGTCGACCGCGACGTCGGATCGCCTGGGGACGTGACGGTGGTGCGCACGGCCGACACGCGGCTGGCGCTGGCCCTGCTCAGCAGCGCGTACCACGGGCATCCCTCGCGCCGTCTCGCCGTCATCGGCGTCACCGGCACCAACGGCAAGGGCACCAGCGCCTACCTGATCGAGGCGCTGCTCTCCGCAGCCGGCCGGCGCTGCGGCATCATCGGGACGATGGGGGCGAAGCTGGGCGACCGCACGCTGGGCCTCGACCGCACGACCCCGGAGGCGCCGGAGCTGCAGCAGCTGCTGCGCACGATGGCGGACGACGGCCTCGAGATCGTGGTGATGGAGGTCGCCTCGCACGCCCTGGCCCTGCACCGCGTCGCCGGCACGCGCTTCACGGGAGCAGTGTTCACGAACCTCACCCAGGACCACCTCGATTTCCACCACACCTTCGAAGAGTACCGCGCCGCCAAGCGCCGGCTCTTCGAGATGGTCGAGCCGGACGGCTTCGCCGTGGTGAACGCGGACGATCCCGCCGGCGAGGCGATGGCCGGGGCCAGCCGCGCCCCGGTGGTGCGCTACGGCATCGAGCGGGAGGCCGAGATCCGCGGCGCCGGTATCCGGCTGCATCTGGACGGGATGGACTACACCGTGACCACGCCGGCCGGGACCCTCCGCATCGCCTCCCGCCTGCAGGGGCGGTTCAACGTCTACAACTCGCTGGCCGCGATCGCGGTGGCGCTGCGGATGGGGATCGACCCGGCGGCGATCCCGCCGGTGCTCGCGCGCTTCCCGGGCGTGCCCGGGCGCTTCGAGCCGGTGGACGAAGGCCAGAGCTTCGGCGTGGTCGTGGACTACGCCCACACGCCCGACGGGCTGGAGAACGTCCTCCGCACGGCGCGGGACTTCGTCCGCGGCCGGACCATCGTGGTTTTCGGCGCCGGGGGAGACCGCGACCGGACCAAGCGGCCGAAGATGGGCGCGATCGTTGAAGCGCTCTCCGACGTCGCGATCGTCACCTCCGACAACCCCCGCACCGAGCAGCCGGCGGCGATCATCGAGGAGATCCTCACCGGGATCCGCGAGCGCGCGAAGGTCGAGGTCGAGCCGGACCGGCGCGCGGCGATCTACCGGGCGATCGCGCTGGCCCGCCCGGGTGACTTCGTGATCATCGCCGGCAAGGGGCACGAGCCCTACCAGGAGATCCACGGGGTCAAGCATCCCTTCGACGACCGCCTCGTCGCGCAGGAAGCCCTCCGCGCGCGGCGGGCGTGACGATGCGCCTCACGCTGGACGAGGTGCAGCGCGCCACGGGCGGACGCCTCGCGGGCGCCTCGCCGGCGGCCGTCATCACCGGCGTGACGACCGATACGCGCACCCTGCGGCCGGGCGACCTGTTCGTCGCGCTGCCCGGTCCCCACGCCGACGGCCACGCCTTCGTCGCGGAGGCGTTCCGCCGGGGCGCCTCCGCGGCCCTGGTCAGCCGGGCGCCGGACGGCTCTCCGCCCGGACCGCTCGTGCAGGTCGGGGACGGACTGCGCGCGCTGGCCGACCTGGCCCGCCACTACCGGCGCGGCCTCACCCTCACCGTCGTCGGGATCACCGGCAGCGTCGGTAAGACCACGACCGCGGCGATGTGCGCCGCCGTGCTGGGGACTCGCCTGGCCGTGGCGCGCACGCGCGACGAGTGGAACGCCGAGATCGGCGTGCCGCTGACGCTGCTCGCCCTGGATGAACGCACGCAGGCCGCCGTGATCGAGATGGCGATGCGCGGGCTCGGCCAGATCGCCGAGCTGGTGGACATCGCCGCGCCGCGCATCGGCGTCGTCACGAACATCGGACCTACTCACCTCGAGCTGCTCGGCACGATCGAGAACATCGCGCGGGCGAAGGGCGAGCTGATCGAGGGGCTGCCGGCGGACGGCGCGGCGGTGCTCAACCGGGACGATCCGCGCGCGTACGCGCTGCGCGAGCGCAGCCGGGCGCGCGTGGTCACGTACGGCACGCACCCCGCCGCCGACGTTCGGGCCGGGGCGGTCGAGGCGGACGAGGGCGGGCTGCGTGTCGCGCTCACCGCCGGCGGGCGGGCGGTCACCGTGGCGGTCCCGGCGCTCGGCCGCCACAACGCCTCCAACGCGCTCGCCGCGGCCGCCGTGGCCGGCGCGTGCGGGCTGCCGCTCGAGGCGGTCGGGGAGGGGTTGTCTGCGTACCGCCCGCCGAAGATGCGCCTGCAGCCCGTGCAGGCCGGAGACGTGCTCATCATCAACGACGCCTACAACGCCAGCCCCGCGTCGATGGAGGCCGCCTTCGACGTGCTGGCCGACGTGGCGCGCGGCCGCCGCACGATCGCCGTGCTGGGGGAGATGAAAGAGCTCGGTCCCGAAAGTCCGCAGCTCCACCGGGAGGTGGGCGCCTCCCTGGCCGCTCGCCGCGCGGCCGTGCTGGTCGCGGTGGAGCGGGAGGGGCGCCGGATCGCCGATGGCGCGATCGCGGCGGGGATGCCGGAAGACGCCGTCATCTATCTCCCGTCGGTGGAGGCGGCCGCCGAGCGCCTGCCCGAGCTGGTCCGCCCGGGCGACGTCGTCCTTGTCAAAGGATCGCGCGCCCTGGCCATGGAGCGCATCGTGGACGTCCTCGTCGAGGCGCGGCGTTGATGGACACCCCGGCCCTGGCCGCCGCGCTCGCCGCCGTCATCGTCCTCCTCCTCGGGCGCCCCGCCATCCGGTATCTCGCCGCGCTGCGCGCGCGCCAGGCGATCCGCGAGGACGCGCCGGCCCGGCATCAGAGCAAAGCAGGGACGCCGACGATGGGCGGCGTGCTCATCATCGCGGCGGTGATCGCCGCATCCGTGCTGACCCTGCGCGGCCTCCCGCCCGGCGCGGCGCTCGCGCTGGTGGTGATGTTCGGCTACGGGGTGGTCGGCGGCCTCGACGACTTCCTCAAGATCCGCCGCCGGGCCAATCTCGGCCTTCGCGCGCGCGAGCGGCTGGCGGTGCAGATCCCGCTGGCCGCGCTCGTCGGGATCTACGCGGCGCGCCGCGCCGACCTGGGCACCGCGCTCTCGCTGCCGTGGGGAGGGGCCTGGGATCTCGGCTGGGCGTACGTCGTCTTCGCGATCCTCTACGTCGTCGGCTTCGCCAACGCCGTCAACCTGACCGACGGACTGGATGGACTCGCCCCAGGCACCGTCGCCATCTCCGCCGCCGCATACGCCGCGGTCGCCGCGGCCGTGGGGCAGGGGGACCTCGCCGTGGTCGCCGCCGCGGTAGCCGGGGGCTGCCTGGGCTTCCTGTGGTTCAACGCCCATCCGGCGCAGGTGATCATGGGGGATGTGGGCAGCAACGCCCTGGGGGCGGCGCTGGCCGCCGTGGCCATCATCACGAAGACGGAGCTCCTGCTGTTCGTCGTGGGGCTGATCTTCGTCCTGGAGGCCGCCTCCGACATCCTCCAGGTGGCCTACTTCAAGAGCACCGGCGGGCGGCGCATCTTCCGCATGGCCCCGCTCCACCACCACTTCGAGCTGTCCGGATGGACGGAAACCCAGACGGTGACCCGCTTCTGGCTGGTCGGAGCGTTCGCCGCCCTGGCCGGTCTGGCGGTGGTCTTCTGATGGCGGCCTCCCGGCTGGACTGGTATAGAGGAAAGAGCATCCACGTCCTCGGGCCGGCCGGCACGGAAGGGTCCGCCGTCCTGGATTTCCTCCTGCGCCGCGGGATTACCACCCTCACCGCGCACGAGATGGCCCCTCGCGAGGCGTTCGAGGCGGAGTTCGACCGCACCCACCAGTGGCTGCCGCTCGAGCGCCGCCGCGAAGCGGCGCAGCGGCTGCTCGCCGCGCCGGTAACGGTGCGCTGGGCCGGTGACTACCTGCAGGGCATCGAGCAGGCCGAGGTGATCTTCGTCCCGCAGTCGTGGTTCCGGCATCCGCGCAACGCGCCGGTGCGGGAGCGGCGGGACCGGGGCGTGCCCCTGAGCTCGATGACGCATCTCTTCTTCGAGGAGAGTCCCTGCCCGATCACCGGCGTCACCGGAACGAACGGGAAGTTCACGGTGGCCCACCTCATCCACCAGATGCTGGCCCGCTCCGGGCTGCGCGCCTTCTTCTCGGGGAACGACCGCTCGCACGTGCCGATGCTCTACTACCTGGAGGAGATCCGCCCGGACGACCGCCTGGTGCTGGAGATCAGCAACCGCCAGCTGGTCGGCCTGCCCTACAGCCCGCACATCGGCGTGATCACGAACATCGCGGCCCACCACCTGGACGATCACGGGTCGATGGAGGCGTACGTCGAGGTGAAGTACAACCTGATACGACATCAAGGGCCGGATGATATCGCCATTCTGAACGCGGACAATGTGCATACCGCAATCCTCGCCGCGCGGCTTCCGGCCCCGTACATGTTCAGCGGCTCCCGCCAGGTGATCCCTGGAGCGTATGTTGAGGGGGACTCCGTCGTCATTTCCCGCGGCGGAACTTCGCGCCGCGTACTTCAATCATTCCCGCTGTCGGTGCTGCGCCAGCCCGGCCGCCACGCGGTGGAGAACGCGCTCGCGGCCTCGCTCGCGGCGTCCCTGGCGGGGGCCTCCGCGCCCGCCATGGCGGAGACGCTCGCGGAGTTCCGCGGCCTGCCGTACCGCTTCCGCCTCGTGGAGGAGGTGGCCGGCGTGCGCTACTACGAGGACTCTCTGGCCACGAACCCCGACGCCGCCGCCGCGGCGATCGCCGCGATGGACCGGCCGTTCGTCCTCATCGCGGGCGGCGCGCGGCCCAACGCCTCGCCGGAGCAGTTCGCGCCGATGCGGGAGGCCCTCGCCGCCGCGCCGGTCCGGGCCGTCCAGCTGATCGGCGCGACGACGCCCCAGCTGGCGGCGGCCCTGAAGGGGCTCGGCGTTCCCGTGGCGGAGGCGGGCACCCTGGAGCGCGCCCTCGAGGCGGCGGCGGCCGCGGCGCGCCCCGGGGACGCGGTGCTGCTCTCCCCCGGCTGCGAGAGCTTCGATCAGTTCCGCGACTACCGGGAGCGGGGGGACCGCTTCGCCGCGCTGGTCCGGCAGGAACTGCGGCGCGCCTGACGCATCAACACTGAAGGACGCGGACGTAGGACGGAGACGACACACCTTTCCATGGACCTCATCCACCGGCGCGCGCCCGACTACTGGCTGATCATCCCCGTCATCGCCCTCGCGGGACTGGGCATCGTCATGGTGTACAGCGCCAGCTCGATCGTCGCCGGCGATCGCTTCGGGGATCCCACCTTCTTCCTCAAGCGGCAGGTCCTCTGGGTTCTCCTCGGCAGCGCGGCGCTGGTCGTCACGCACCATATCCACTATCCGGCGCTGCGCCGGCTCACGCCGCTGCTGCTGGCCGTGGCCGTGCTCTCGCTGGCCCTGGTCCTGGTGCCCGGCGTCGGCCGCGTCGCGGGCGGGGCGCGGCGCTGGATCGCCTTCGGGGGTCCCTTCGCCTTCCAGCCCTCGGAAAGCGCGAAGCTGGTGCTGGCCCTGTATCTGGCCAACTTCCTGACGAACAGGGCCACGGTCGTCCGCGACCTGCGCGCCGGCGTCCTCCCGCCGCTGCTCGTCACCGGGGTGATGTTCGTCCTCGTCCTGATGCAGCCGGATCTGGGGACGGCGATGCTGATGGCGCTGCTCACGCTGGCGATGCTGTTCGCCTCGGGCGCCCGGGTGGGACATCTGCTGATGCTGATGGGGGCGGGAGTGCCGGTGGTGGCTGCGGCGATCGCGGGGGAGGAGTACCGCCGGCAGCGCATCCTGGCGTTCCTGGATCCGTGGGCCGATCCCCAGGGCGCCGGCTTCCACATCATCCAGTCGCTGCTGGCCCTGGGATCCGGCGGCCTGCTGGGCGTGGGGCTGGGGAGCAGCCGCCAGAAGTTCTTCTACCTCCCGGAGCGCGAAACGGACTTCATCTTCTCGATCCTGGGAGAAGAGCTCGGGTTGCTCGGGACTGGTGCGGTGGTGCTGCTCTTCGCGCTGTTCGCCGTGCGCGGCTACCGCGCCGCGCGGCGCGCCCCGGACCGGTACGGGAGCCTGCTGGCGGCGGGGATCACGACGATGATCCTCGTGCAGGCGATCATCAACATCGGGGTGACCTCCGGGGTCCTCCCCGTGACCGGCGTCCCCCTGCCGTTCGTGAGCTTCGGCGGCTCGTCGATGCTGTTCACGATGATCGGGGTCGGCGTGCTGTTGAACATCTCCCAGTACGCCAGGGACGCCGCCCCGGTGCATGGGGAGGCCGGTCTGCCTCCCGTGCTCACCGCCGCGCGCCGGCCCCTCTGAGCGCGATGCGCATCGTCATCGCCTGCGGGGGGACAGGCGGCCACATCTATCCCGGTCTCGCGGTGGCCGAGGCGCTGCGCGAGCGGGATCCCGCCGCCGAGGTTCTCTTCATCGGAGGCTCGGGCCTCGAAGCCTCCATCATCCCCCAGCACGGCTGGCCCTTCCGCGCCGTAGCCGCGAGGCAACTGCCGCGGCGCGCCCCCCTCCGTGTCCCCTTCGCCCTCGCCGCGGTGCTGCGGGGGACGGTGCAGGCCGCGGGACTGCTCCGGTCGTTCCGGGCGCAGGTGGTCGTGGCCACGGGCGGCTACGCCGCGGCGCCCGTCGGCGCCGCCGCCGCGCTGCTGCGCATCCCCGTCGTGCTCCAGGAGCAGAACCTGTTCCCGGGCCTCACGAACCGCGTGCTGAGCCGCGTCGCCGCGCGGATCTCCATCCCCCACGAGAGCGTACGGCGCGTCTTCCCCCGCGGCACCGTCACCGGCGTGCCGATCCGGCGCGGGGCCACCGGCGGCGTGCGCCCGCGCGGGCTGGCCCGCTTCGGGCTGGCTCCGGGGCTGTTCACTGTGCTCGTCCTGGGCGGGAGCCAGGGCGCGAAGAGCCTGAACGGGGCGATGCTCGACGCGCTGGGGCGGTTTGGCGACCCCGCCGCTGTCCAGGTCCTGCACCAGACGGGTAAGGAACAAGCGGAGTCGGTGCGCGCCCGCGCGGCCGCCGTCCGGGCGCCGCGCTGTGTGGCCGTCGGGTATATTGATGATGTCGCCGACGCCTACGCCGCCGCCGATCTCGTGGTCTGCCGCGCCGGCGCCGGGACGATCGCGGAGGTCACCGCGAACGGACTGCCCGCCGTGCTGGTGCCGTACCCGTTCGCCGCGGGGGGCCATCAGGATCACAACGCGGCGCTCCTCGCCGCCGAGGGCGCGGCGATCGTCGTTCCCGACCGCGAGGTATCGGGCGAGCGCCTGGCGGGCGTGATCGATGCGCTGCGCGCCGACGGCGCGCGGCGGCGGGCGATGGCGGAGGCCAGCCGGCGGCTCGGACGGCCGCAGGCGGCCGCGGCGGTAGCAGCCCTGGCGGCGGAAGCCGCCCGTAAGGAGCAGGCGTGATCGATCGGAGCCAGCAGGTCCACTTCATCGGCATCGGCGGGGCGGGCATGAGCGCGCTCGCCCACGTGCTGCTCTCGCTCGGCTACCGCGTCAGCGGCAGCGACCTCCGCACCTCCGAGGGCATCCGCCGCCTCCAGGCGCTCGGCGCCGCGGTGCACATCGGCCACGACGCCGCGCACGTGGCGCAGGCAGGCGTGGTGGTGGCTTCCCGCGCCGTGCCCGACCTCAACGCCGAGATCGTGGCCGCGCGCTACCGCGGCATCCCGGTGCTGCACCGCGCGCAGCTGCTCGCCCAGGTGCTGGACGGCCGCTTCGGCATCGCCATCGTCGGCACGCACGGGAAGACCACGACCACGGCGCTGACGGCCCACGTCCTGACCGGCGGGGGGCTCGATCCCACCGCGCTGATCGGCGGCGACGTCGAAGATCTCGGCGGGAACGTGCGCGTCGGGGGCGGGCCCCACGTCGTCGCTGAGGTGGACGAGAGCGACGGCTCGCTGCTGTACGTGCGGCCGAGGGCGGCCGTGGTGACGAGCCTCGACATCACCGATCACCGCGACCACTACCGGACGATGGCGCACCTGGCCCAGACCTTCATCGAGTTCCTCTCGCACCTGCCCGCGGACGGCTTTGCCGTGATGTGCGCCGACCATCTGCACGTGCGCGAGCTGGTCGGCCGGGTGCCGGCCCCCGTGCACACCTACGGACTGCAGGGGCATCCACGGTACCTCGCCCAGATCCACAGCATGGAAGGGCGCACCTCGCGCTGCACCTTCCGCCGCGACGGCCGGGTCCTCGGCAAGGTGACGCTGCCGGTGCCGGGCCGCTACAACATCCGCAACGCGCTCGCCGCCACCGCGGTGGCGATGGAGGTGGGCCTGGCTTTCGAGCCGGTCGCCGCGTCGCTCGGACAGTTCCGCGGCGTGCACCGCCGCTTCGACGTCCGGGGCGACGTCGGCGGGATCATGGTCGTAGACGACTACGCGCACAACCCGATCAAGGTCGCGGCGGTCCTGCGCGCGGCGAAGGAGTGCTGGCCGGACCGGCGCGTCGTGGCGGTCTTCCAGCCGCACCGCTACACGCGGACGAAGACGACGCACCGCCGGTTCAGCTCGGCGTTCCAGGACGCGGACGAGCTGTTCATCACCGAGATCTATCCGGCCGATGAAGCCCCGATCCCCGGGGTGACCGCGGCGCTGATCGTCGAGGCGGTCCGGCCGCACCGGCCGGTGACGTTCATCCAGGACGCCGGCGGGGTCGTGGACCACCTCGTCCCGCGGCTGCGCGAGGGCGATCTCGTGCTGACGCTCGGGGCCGGCGACATCTGGCAGGTGGCGGACCGGCTGGTCGAGGTCCTGCGGGCCCGCCAGCAGGCCGCCGGCAACAGGGACCGGACGCCGCCGGGCCAGGCCGACGCGCTCCTGGCGCCGCGGGCCGGCGCGTCCGAGGGGTCGTAGGCGGAGCCCGTGACGATCCAGACGGCGAAGCTGGCGGAAGCGGTGCGGCGCACCTGCCGCGACGTGCGCGAGGGCGAACCTCTGCGCCGCCACGTCACCTTCCGCATCGGCGGCCCGGCGGACATCCTGCTCATCCCGCGCTCGGCGGACGAGCTGCGCGGTGCGGTCGCTTACCTGTACGCGGAGCGGATCCCCTTCATCGTGCTCGGCGCGGGCAGCAACGTGCTGATCGCCGACGCGGGCATCCGGGGCGTGGTCCTCAAGATCGGCAAGGGGCTGGACCGTGTGACGTACGAGGGGGACACGGTCGTGGCGGAAGCGGGAGCGGGCTTACCCCACCTTGCCCGCGAAGCCGCAAACCGCGGGCTTGCGGGACTCGAGTTCGCGGCCGGCATTCCGGCTTCCGTGGGCGGCGCCGCGGTGATGAACGCGGGGGCCCACGGCCACGCCATGCAGGAGATCGTTCTCCGGGTCAGGGCCATGACGCCGGAGGGCGAGGCCGTCCTGGACAATGCGGCCCTCCAGTACGCGTACCGCACGAGCGTACTGCAGCGAACGCCCGCCGTGGCCTTCGAGGTGACGATGCGGCTCCGCGCGGCCGATCCGGAGACGGTCCGGGCTCGGACCGACGAGTGGCTCCGTCACCGCGGCGAGACCCAGCCCGTCGGCCCGCCCAGCTCGGGATGCGTCTTCCGCAACCCGGCCGGGGACCACGCCGGCCGGCTCATCGACCTGGCCGGCGCCAAGGGGTCCGTGATCGGCGGCGCGCGCGTGTCCGAGCTGCACGCCAACTACATCCTCAACACCGGCGAGGCCACCGCCGCGGACGTGGTGGCCCTGATGCACAAGGTGTCCGCCCTCGTCATGGAGAAGTTCGGAACACGGTTGGAGCCCGAGATCAAGCTCCTGGGGGAGTTTCCGGCGCAGCCGCGATAATCGCATAAACGAACGCACCAATCGTCGCAGCGTTCAACGCACTCATGGTCACTCTTGCCGCCCACGCGCATCCGGCCGCCGTCGCCCCGACGGCAGACCTCGCCCCCGCTCCTGAGGGCCGCACCGCCACACTCACGCTCCTCCTGCGCTTCGGCCTCGTCATGGCCACCGTGCTCGCCGCGGCTTCGCTTCCCGCCTCGGCGTTGCTCCGCGTCCGCGCGATCTCCGTTGAGGGCGCGCGCGCCGTGCCCGCCCCGCTGATCGTCGCCCGCTCGGGCGTCCGCGTCGGCGACCGGCTCGGCGGCGTGGCGGCCGAGCGCGTGGAGCAGCGCCTCGGGGCGATCCCCCGCATCGCCTCGGCCCGGGTCACGGTGGGCCTGCGCGGCCGCGTCACGCTCGCCGTCCGGGAGCGGACGCCCTACGCCGCGGTGCCCTACCGCGGGCGCTATCTCATCCTCGACCGCGGCGGCGTCGTGATGGATGTGACGGCGGGACCGGGCCGCCTGCCCGTGGTGACCGCCGAGCGCTTCGCGCCCTCCTGGATGCGTCCGGGCGACCGCCTGCCCGATCCCCGGATTGCGCTCGGGGTGCAGGCTCTGGGCCAGCTGCCGGCGGAGCTCCTCGCGCCCGGCGCTCGGATCCGTGCCGCCGGCGCCGAGCTCACGCTCGTCACCGCGGACCGTATCACCGTGCGCCTGGGGCCGCTGCGCGGCCTGCGCGAGCGTGCCGCCCTGCTGCCGCAGCTGCTCCGCGCGGTGCGCGCCCGTGGGCTCGCCGTGGAGTATCTCGACCTGCGCTTCGCCGGCAGCGTGGTGATGAAGCCGCTGGCCGGGCCCGGGGCAGGAGAACGACCCTGAGGGTGGAATGTTGCCACAAGATATAGAGGAAACGACGCATGAACCATACCAGATGTAGCAGGCCGGCGGACGAGAGCTGGTGAGCGGGATGTCTACGCGCAAAGAACACATCGTCGGACTGGACATCGGGACCACGAAGGTCTGCGCCGTCGTGGGCGAGGTCGACGAGGACGGGGACGTCCAGATCTCGGGGGTCGGCCTCGTGCCGTCCTCGGGGATCCGCAAGGGCATCGTCGTCGACCTGGACGCCACCACGCGGGCCATCGAAGAGGCCGTCGACCGCGCCGAGCGCATGGCCGGGATGAAGGTCGGGGCCCTCTACGTCAGCGTTTCCGGCGAGCACATCGCCTCCACGAACTCGCGGGGGGTCGTGGCGATCAGCCGCGGCGACCACGAGATCGCCTCGGGGGACGTCGAGCGCGTCGTGGACGCGGCGCGGATGGCGGCGCTCCCGGCGAGCGACAGGGAGGTCGTGCACCTGCTGCCGCGCGGCTTCGTCGTGGACGGCCACGACGGCGTGCGTAATCCCGTCGGGATGTACGGCGCGCGGCTGGAGGTGGAGGCGCACATCGTCACCGGCACCTCCACGGTGCTGGCCAACCTGATGAAGTGCGTGCAGCGCGCCGGGCTGGAGGTGGAGGAGATCGTCCTCGAGCCGCTGGCCTCGGCCGAGGCCGCCCTCACGCCGGCCGAACGCGAGCTGGGGGTGGTCATCGCCGACATCGGGGGCGGCACCACCTCGGTGGGCGTCTTCGTCGGCGGCGGCCTGACCCACACCGCCATCCTGCCCATCGGCGGCCACCACATCACCAGCGACATCGCCGTGGGCCTGCGCACGCCGGTGGCCGAGGCGGAGAAGCTGAAGATCCGCTTCGGGGCGGCCACCGCGGCGGAGGCGAGCGAGGGCGAGCTGATCGAGGTGTTCAACGTCGGCGACCGGGAGCCGCGCATCCTCCCGCGCCGCGTCCTGTGCGAGATCATCGAGCCGCGCCTGCAGGAGATCTGCAACCTGCTGCGCCTGCAGATCCGGCGCAGCGGCTACGCGCACCTCGTGCCGGCCGGGCTGGTCCTCACCGGCGGCAGCGCGCTGCTGCGCGGCATCACACGGTTCACCAGCGAGAAGATGGAGCTGCCGGCGCGCATCGGCCAGCCCGAGGCGGTCGGCGGACTCACCGACGCCGTGGGCAGCCCCGTCTACGCCACGGCCGTCGGGCTGGTCCTGTACGGGGCGCAGCACCGCGGCACCCGTGCGGTCCGCCACACCAACGGCCACGGCATCTGGGGACGGGTGCGCGGCTGGATGCGGGAGATGGTCTCGGGAGCCTGATCGTCGGGAGATCCAGCAGCAGACGCAGCATGGACCATGCGGTCCAAAGGGGGCAGCACACGATGGCGCACGTCGATCGCGATCTCCGGAGATACGCCGCGATCAAGGTCGTTGGCGTGGGCGGCGGCGGCAGCAACGCGGTGAACCGCATGATCAGCGCGGGACTGCGCGGGGTCGAGTTCATCGCGATCAACACCGACGCCCAGGCGCTGGCGATGAGCAACGCCGACAAGAAGATCCACGTCGGCAGCAAGATCACCAAGGGGCTCGGGGCCGGGGGCGACCCTGAGGTGGGCCGCCAGGCCGCGGAGGAGAGCAAGGAAGACCTGCTCGAGGCGCTCGAGGGCGCGGACATGGTCTTCGTCACCGCGGGGATGGGCGGGGGCACCGGCACCGGCGGCGCGCCGATCGTGGCCGAGGTGGCCCGGCAGCTCAACGCCTTGACCATCGGCGTCGTCACGAAGCCGTTCGCCTTCGAGGGCCGGCGCCGCGCGCAGTCCGCGGACGACGGCGTGGGGAAGCTCAAGCAGAAGGTGAACACGCTGATCACCATCCCCAACGACCGCCTGCTGCAGATCATCGACCGCACGGCCACGGTGATCGAGGCCTTCCGCACCGCGGACGACGTGCTGCGCCAGGGCGTCCAGGGGATCGCCGACCTGATCACCGTGCCGGGGCTGATCAACCTGGACTTCGCCGACGTGCGCACGATCATGCACGAGGCCGGCTCGGCCCTGATCGGCATCGGCGTGGGCAGCGGCGAGGACCGTGCCATCCGCGCGGCCCAGGCCGCGATCAGCAGCCCGCTGCTGGAGACCTCGATGCAGGGGGCGCGCGGCGTGCTGATCAACGTCACGGGCGGCGTGGACCTCGGCCTCGTCGAGGTGAGCGAAGCGGCGCAGATCATCAGGGAGGCGGCGGACGCGGACGCCAACATCATCTTCGGCGCCGTGATCGACGACAAGGTGGACGGCGAGATCCGCATCACCGTGATCGCCACAGGCTTCGACGCCGCCAAGCGCACGGAGGAGCCGGGGCTCCTCGAGCCCGACGAGATCGAGAACGGCGTGAAGAACCTGATCAACGATCTGGACATCCCCGCGTTCCTGCGGCGCCGCTAGTCAGGACTCTGTGGTCCGTGGGTAGAGGGAGAGGGGGGCCGCTGCGCCCCCCTATCCGTTTGTCGGACCCGCTCGTATGATGAGAGAGCCGATGGATCTCGAGCTGATGTGGCGCATGGACGAGCTGCGGGCGCTCGTCGCCTCGGAGTTCATGGTCGGGGACGTCGTCTTCGACGGCGGGACCCCGGCCTTCACCGTGCTGCCCACGCCCGACATGCGCTCGCGCTTCCTCGTCCTCCGCGCGAAGGTGGCCGCTCTGGGCTACCTCCCGCTGCTGCGGCGGCGGAAGGAGCGCACCGTGCTGGCTTTCGTGCCCCGCCCTGCTGCCGGGCAGTGGCGGTGGCCGGTCAACGCCGTCCTCTTCCTGGCCACCCTCGCCACCACGTTCCTGGCCGGCTACATGAACGCGGGGGGCCTGATCGACGCCGGCTACCTCAGCGACCCGGTCACCGGCGGGCTGGCCTTCGCCCTGTCGCTGATGCTGATCCTGGCCACACACGAGATGGGCCACAAAGTCCTGTCGGTCCGCCGCGGTGTGGACAGCTCGCTGCCGTACTTCATCCCCATGACCCCGCCGTTCGGGACGATGGGGGCGGTGATCATCACCCGCACCCCGGCGCCCAACCGCGACGCACTGATGGACGTCGCCGCCGCCGGCCCGCTGGCCGGCTTCCTCATCTCCATCCCGATCCTGGTGGTGGGGGTGTCCCGCTCGTTCGTGATCAGCCCGACCGGGTTCCAGGGCGTCAACCTGCCCGATCCGCTCATCCTGCAGTGGCTGATCCGGATCATCCTGCATCCGCCCGAGGGGGCGGTTGTGCTGGGGCATCCCATCCTCTTCGCGGGCTGGATCGGCTTGCTGGTGACCAGCCTGAACCTCCTGCCCGCGGGGATGCTGGACGGTGGCCATGCCGTGCGGGCTCTGTTCGGCCCGCGCATCCACGCCATCTCCTCCTGGCTCGCCGTGGCGGCTTCGGCGCTGCTCGGCTACTGGCTGATGGCGCTGGTCATCCTGCTGCTCCTCCGCCGGGGCCATCCCGGGCCGCTCGACGACGTCTCCGGCGTGAGCCCGTCCCGGGCGGCGGTGGGGCTGGCCCTCCTCGCGGTCTTCATCCTGAGCGCCGTGCCCCTGCGGATCACCCCTTTCTGATGGCGCGCTTGCCCCGCCGGCATCTCCCAGGCGCCGGCCCTGGCTCACCATCCCCCCAGCCGCGGCGGCCGTGGCGCGAGGAGGCTCGGGTCGTCCGGGCGGTGTTCCTGAAGGAGGCCCTGGAGACGATCCGGGACCGCCGGACGGTCATCGTGGCCCTGCTGCTGCCGGTGGTGATGATGCCGATCGTGACGCTGGGCATCCCCTTCCTGTCCCAGCGCCAGGCCAAGGAGCGGGAGGAGACCCCCGCTGCGGTCGCCGTCGTCAACCGGGGCGCCGCCGTGGACCTCGTCGAGTTCGGCGTCAAGGAGAAGATGATCCGCGTCGTCCAGGTGAAGGATCCCCGCCAGGCCCTCGTCGACCGGAAGATCGATGCTGTTCTCCAGATCCCGGGTGACTTCAGCCGCCGGGTGGCGCGGGGTCAGGTGGAAGTGACCATCCTCTTCGACGAGGGCGAGGCCGCCTCGGTCATCGCCAGGCAGCGGCTGGCGGAGATGGTCTCGCGGTACGCGGCTGTGATCACCGAGGGGCGGCTGCGGGCCCGGGGCCTCAGCCGGGCCGACATCACCCCGATCCGGGTCTCCGCGAAGAACGTCGCCGACGAGCGCCGGCTGGGGGCGGTGCTCCTGGCCGGTCTGCTCCCCTTCTTCATCTCGGTCTGGGCGGTCCTGGGCGGCCAGTACGCGGCGCTGGACCTCGGGGCGGGGGAGAAGGAGCGCCGGACCCTTGAGGCGCTCCTGGTGGCCCCTCCGGGGCGCTGGCAGCTCGCCGCGGGGAAGTTCCTGACCGTGACGGCGGCCTCCATGGCCGCGGTGCTCATGGTGATCGCCACCGCCCTGGTCACCCTCCGCCTGGGGGCGCACTGGGGGATCAGTGAGCTCAAGCGGGCGGCCGTGGTCATCTCAGCCGGGCCGGCCGTCCTGATGATCGTGGTGGCGATGGCCTTGGTGGCCTTCCTGAGCGCCCTCCAGCTGGCCCTCTCGTTCTACGCCAGGGGCCTGCGGGAAGCCCAGCAGTACTTCACCCCCGTCTACCTGCTCCTCTCGCTCCCGGCGATGGCCGCTCCCTTCCTCGAGGGGTGGGGGAATGTGGCCTCGACGTACCTGCTTCCAGGTCTGAACGCGGTGTTCATCTTCCGCCAGCTCCTCCTGGGGACGGCCCAGTGGGGCCATCTGGGCCTGACGGTGGGCTCGACCCTGGTCTACACCGCCCTCTCCCTGGCCGCGGCCGTCTACCTCCTTCACCAGGAGCCGGTCGTCCTCCGGGGAGCGTAGCCAAAGGACGCCGCCCGGGCGAGCCAGACAGCGCAGGTGGCCGCAGGGGGTCCTCCGGCTCATCCAGGTGGGTCATTTAGCCGATTGACACCCCACAGGTTGGGGCCATAGAATCTGAAGTGCTCTACATCTTGTGGCATCCCGGTAACCCGCATGAAGTGCCCCTACTGCGCTCACGAGGAAAGCAAAGTCCTCGACTCCCGTCCCGTTGAAGACGGAGGAGCCATCCGGCGCCGCCGCGAGTGCCTGGACTGCGGACGGCGGTTCACCACCTACGAGCGGATGGACCACGTCCCCATCATGGTGGTCAAGCGGGACGGGCGGCGGGAGCCCTTCGAGCGCAGCAAGATCCTCAAAGGCCTCGTCCTGGCCTGCGGCAAGCGGCCGGTCAGCATGGACGACCTGGAGCGCATCGTGGCCGAGGTCGAGCGCGAAGTGATGAACCGGGGGGACCATGAGGTCAGCACGCTGCAGATCGGCGCGCTCGTCATGGAGCGCCTGCGGCGCCTGGACGACGTGGCCTACGTCCGGTTCGCCTCCGAGCACCGCCGCTTCCGCGACGTGGACATGCTGATGGAGGAAGCGGAACACCTCAAGGAACGCAAGCGGCGGGAGGAGGAGCTCCGCGACCAGGTCCCGCTGCTCACCGTCGAAGCCGGCTCGACCAACACCAAGGCAACCCAGTAAGGCCGCACCACCGACCCGGGGCCTCGTACCCCGGGGCGGAGTACTCATCCGCAGAAGGGGTGAATGTCGTGGACGCCGAGGCCGCCACCACCAGACCCACCACCGAACTCCCCCAGGAAACCCTCCACTACTTCGGCGGCGACGAGCTGCGGGCGCGCGTCTTCTACGACAAGTACGCGCTGCGCACGCCCGAGGGCACGGTCGTGGAGGCCTCGCCTCCGCAGATGTGGCGGCGCATCGCCCGCGAGCTGGCTTCCGTGGAGCGCACCCCGGAGCTGCGGGCGGAGTGGGAGGAGAAGTTCTACTGGCTGCTCGACGACTTCCGGCTCATCCCGGGCGGCCGGATCATGCACGGCGCCGGCAATCCCAAGCGCGTCACTCTTTTGAACTGTTACGTCTTGCCGGTGCACGACGACAGTATCGAATCCATCTTCGACTGGATGAAGCAGGCCGCGCGCACCTACTCGCTGGGCGGCGGCGTGGGCACGGACATCAGCATCCTGCGGCCGCGCGGCGCCGCGGTGAACAACGCCGCGCGCAGCAGCACCGGCTCGGTCTCCTTCATGGAGCTGTTCTCGCTGACCACGGGGACGATCGGGCAGTCCGGCCGCCGCGGGGCGCTGATGATCACCATCGCCGACAGCCACCCGGACGTGCTCGACTTCGTGAAGGTGAAGCGCAACCTCGACCGGGTGCGCTACGCCAACATCAGCGTGCGGGTCAGCGACGCCTTCATGCGGGCGGTGGAGACGGACGGCGAGTTCACCCTGGGCTTCCAGAACGAGCGCGCCGACGTGCGGCGGACGATCCGGGCCCGCGACCTCTGGACGGAGCTGATCCGGGGCGCCCGCGACTACGCCGAGCCAGGCCTCATTTTCTGGGACAACATCAAGCGCTGGTCCACCTCGGAGTACAACGGGATGGAGGTCATCACGACCAACCCGTGCTCGGAGATCCCGCTCGAGCCCTACGGCAACTGCTGCCTGTCCAACGTCAACCTGGCCTGCTTCGTCAACGACGCGTTCGCCAGCACGGCGCGGGTGGACTGGGAGGGGCTGGAGCCGGCCCTGCGCTACACGACGCGCTTCCTGGACAACGTGCTGGACTATAACGCCGACAAGCATCCGCTGCCCGAGCAGCGCGCGGCCAGCCTGCGCTCCCGCCGGATCGGGGTGGGCTTCACCGGGCTCGGCGACATGCTGATCAAGCTCGGCCTGAAGTACGACACGGACGAGGCCGTGACGTTCGTGGACAAGCTCTTCGACCGCATCAAGCACATCGTGTACGACGAGAGCGTGAACCTGGCCCAGGAGAAGGGCGTCTTCCCAGCCTACGACGGGGAGGCGCACCAGCGCTCGCCGTTCGTCCAGGCCCTCGCCCCGCAGCTGGTCGAGCGCATCCGGCAGCACGGGCTGCGCAACGTGGCGCTGCTCACGGTGCCCCCGGTGGGCAGCGGGGCCGCCCTGGCCGGCGTGACCAGCGGCATCGAGCCGATCTTCGACCTGGCCTACGTCCGCCGGTCGGAGTCGCTCTCGCAGGAGACCTTCAAGGTCTACCACCCGCTGGTCCGGGAGTACATGCGCAAGTTCGAGGTGGAGAAGGAGAACGAGTTGCCGCCGTACTTCGTCACGGCGCATCAGATCAAGGCGGACATACGGGTGAAGATGCAGGCCGCGATCCAGAAGCACGTCGACCACTCCATCAGCAGCACGGTGAACCTGCCGAAGGACGCGCCGGCCGAGGAGGTCGAGCGCATCTACCTCCTCGCCTGGAAGATGGGGTGCAAGGGGATCACGGTGTACCGCGAGGGCAGCCGGGAGGGCATCCTGCTCACCGAGCAGCAGGCCCAGGCCATGGGGACCACCGCGGCCGCCGTCCCCGCTCCGCAGGCCGCCGCGCCGGCGCCCGCACCGGAGCCGGCCGGACCCGCCCGGGCGACGCCCCGCGCCCGGCCGAAGGTGACCGCCGGCCGCACCGAGCGCATCGAAACCCCGCGCGGCCGCATCTACGTCGTCGTGAACGAGGATGAGTGGGGGGTGAGCGAGGTCTTCGTCCACTCCCTCGACGCCGAGGCCGACGCCTGCGGCCGGCTGGCCTCGCTGGCCCTGCGCGCGGGCGTGGACCCGCGCGAGGTCATCGAGCAGCTCTGGCGCGTGCAGAGCAAGGAGGTGGCCTTCGACCGCAGCGCGAGCGGCACCGTGGTGCGGGTGACGACGATCGCGCAGGGCGTGGGACTGGCCCTGGGCCGGGCGCTGTACGGCGACACCTTCCGGCCGGACAAGGAGTTCCCGCGCGC
>DASUAK010000220.1:0-9275 GCA_035763845.1 bacterium
CGGGATCGGGCCGGTAGATCGCCTCGTAGCGCTGGCGGGTCAGGCGGAGCACCTGGCCGTCCTCCCGGTAGTCGAGGAATCGCCATCGCTCGGGCGCGTCCTCATCGAGGAGCAAGGAGGGCGCCACGTACATCGCGTGCGGCCATGCGTGAAGCGCCATGCGAACTCTCCCATCGGTGCTGCTGAAGCCATGGTCAACGGGAACGCCTGCAATGATATTTCCCACGGCGCCGGAGGAGACACTCCGCTCGGGCGGCGAGCAGGGAATAGCGCAGTCTTCGGGCGCGTTTGCGCTAACGACGTGGCGGATTGGAACACTCGCGTTATCGACGAGTTCCACGCGAAGCGCGGAAAGGGCATCGGCTCGTGGGGCGACAACCTCCTGCTCCTCACGACGCGCGGGGCCAAGAGCGGCCAACTGCGCACCACGCCGCTCGTCTACCATCGGGATGGCGAACGCTACGTCATCGCGGCGTCAAAGGGCGGCGCGCCGACGCATCCCGGCTGGTACCACAACCTGGTGAAGTATCGCGAGGCCGAAATCGAGGTGGGCATCGAGAAGTTCAAGGTGCGCGCAACGCCGATTCCGAATGGAGTCGAGCGCGATCGGCTCTATGAGGCGCATGGCGATGTGTTCGCCGGATTCCGCGACTACCCGAAGAAGACAACGCGGATCATTCCCGTCGTCGTCCTGGAGCGGATCCGCTAGGTGTATTGAAGAATTCGGAAGGGCCCTTACGCTGGTCACGCTGCTGACTTAGCCAGACGCCAGGCCGACTACCCGGACTCGATTCCCATCTTAGATCGGCCTGATTTGACACCAGCACGTGTTCTGATTCTACTCCCACCCCGCCGTGTACATCGTGATCCTGCCGGCCTTCGGGGTTGCACTCGAGGTGCTGACGCACTTCTCCCGCAAGCCCCTGGTGGGAGACCTTGACGCGGCTCCCTGAAGTCGTGATGCGAGGAGGTGACGCGCATGCTTGCACGGTGGAATTCAGGCGTGCTTCGATGACGACCTTCGAGCCGTCGGCCAAGGCGTCCCGCACGGTTCCGGCGGACGATCACCCTGCCGGAGGATCTCGATCCGAAACGCATCAAGTCCACATGGCGAGGTGGAATCCTCGAGATACGGTTCCGTTGGACAAGGCCCTGCTGCCCGGTCTCCAGGCCTCCGGGTACGGCCGGTCTGAGGTCAGCGCGGCCGCTGTACGGTGCCACGAGACGCGGGGGGTCAGGCAGCGTCCTCATCGAAAGATAGTCAGGTCAAAGGGAGATCATGGAAATTCTCGTTGCCGTAGCGGCCGTCGCCACAATAGTCGGAGTCCTGTGGGCGCTCTGGTCCCAGCGCCGGCCCCAGAAGGTTGTGCTGATCCATGCACCCGGCAGAGATGAACTTACCGACCCGCAGGTGGTTGGCACGAAGAGGGAAGTCGGATCCAGCCTTCCCACCGGCACTGTCACCTTCCTGTTCACGGATATCGAGGGATCCACCAGGCTTCTCGAGCACCTAGGGACCCGTTACCCGGGAGTGCTCGCGGACCATCATGCCCTGCTGCGTCGCAGCTTTCAGAGTCACAGCGGCCACGAAGTCGGCAGCGAGGGAGACGCGTTCTTCTACAGTTTCTCCCGGGCCAAAGAGGCGCTCGATGCCGCCGTCGACGGCCAGCGGGTCATCGCCGCCCACGCATGGCCGTCGGGGGCGTCCGTCCATGTGCGCATGGGCCTACACACGGGGGAGCCGCTTGAAGCCACTCACGGGTATATCGGCATCGACGTGCACCGGGCAGCGCGCATCTGTTCGGTCGGGTGGGGCGGGCAGATCCTCGCCTCCCAGACCACGAGAGACCTAGTGGAGGACGACCCCTCCGCAGGTATCACGTTCGTGGACCTGGGGGAACAACGCCTAAAAGACCTGACCCGGCCTCAGCGCCTCTTCCAGGTGGTGGCCCCGGGCCTGCCCGCGAAATTTCCACCCCTGAAGTCGCTTGACGCACTCCCGAACAATCTTCCTACGCAGCTGACCAGCTTTGTCGGACGCGAGCGGGAAATTGCAGCGGTGCGGGGGCTGCTCTCGACTTCTCGTCTGGTGACGCTCACGGGTCCCGGGGGCACGGGCAAGACTCGCCTGGCGCTGCAGACCGCAGCGGAACTATTGCCGCACGTTGCCGACGGCGTCTGGCTGGTAGACCTGGCTCCATTGTCCAAAGCTGCGTCGATCCCGCAGGCCGTCGCTTCCGTTCTCAACGTTCACCGGCTGGCGTTCTTGACCGAGGATCCCACAGAGACGCTGCTCGACTATCTCCGCCTAAAGTCCCTCCTCATCGTTCTCGACAACTGCGAGCATCTGCTGGCCGGTTGCGCAGGTCTTGCGGACCTGGTGCTCCAACGCTGCCCGCACGTTCGGTTACTGGCCACGAGCCGCGAAGGGCTCGGGATCACGGGGGAGGCGATCTATCCCGTCGCGCCTCTATCCCTGCCTGATTCACAGAGTGTGCCACCGGCCGAAAGCCTGATCCAGTACGAAGCCACTCGCTTGTTCATTGAACGCGCGACCGCTGCTCATCCAGGCTTCGCGCCCACCGTCCGGAATGCCCACGCAGTTGTGCAGATCTGCACCCGGCTGGACGGGATTCCACTCGCCATTGAGATGGCCGCCGCCAGAGTGAAAGCCCTCTCTGTCGAGGAGATCGCCTCGCGGCTGGACGATCGGTTCAGGCTGCTGACGGGGGGGAGTCGGACCTCGCTGCCGCGCCATCAGACGCTCCACGCGACGATGGAATGGAGTTTCGACCTGCTCTCCACCGGGGAACAGATCCTTTTCCGCCGGCTTGCAGTCTTTGCCGGTGGGTTTTCCATGGAGGCGGTGGAAACCGTGTGTACAGGAGGGGCAGTCACGACGCCCGACGCCCTGGACATGCTTACACACCTGGTTGAAAAATCGCTGGTTACTCGGGAGGAGCTGGATGGGCAGAGCCGATTCCGGTTCCTGGAGACCGTGCGGGAGTACGCGCGGACGAAATTGACCCAGTCTGGCGAAGGTGACGTTGTCGCGGCCCGGCACCTGACCTTCCTAACAGATCTGGCGGAGTTGTCCGAACGTGAGGAGTCGCCCCCCTTTGATGACTGGCTCGACCGGATGGATGTAGAACACGACAACCTCCGGACCGCCATTGACTGGGCCATGACGAGCGGGCATCCGGAGTGGGCCCTCCGGTTGGCCACGGCGACATGGCGGTTGTGGTTCCATCGCGGGCATCTCAGCGAGGGCCGCCGTACCTTGGAGCGAGCACTGACGAGTGCCCACACCGCCGGGGAGATGCTGCGCGCCCGCGCACTCTGTGCCGCTGCCATCCTCGAGCTTTGGCAGCATGACTTCGTCGAAGGCGCCGCGCTGTGCGAGCAGGCACTCGCCATCTCCAAAGCTGCGGACGACCGGGAGGCCACGGCCCTAGCGCTCTCCATCCATGGCCACGTTCTATGGCATCAGGGCGAGATGGATCGTGGTTACCAAGTCGCAGATCAAGGGGTAGTGTTAGCCAGGCAGATCGGACATGATCGACAGCTGCTCTGGCCATTGCGGGAACTGTCATACGTCCTCTGGCACAAGGGCGATATGGATCGCGGCGCGCCCTTGTTCGAGGAGTACCTGGCCCTGTGCCGGCATCTAGGGAATACGTCTCAGGCCATGGATGCGCTGCGGTTGGTCGCGGAAGCAGCGTTGCATCGCGGGGATTACGCGGAGGCCGCAGCGCTCTGCGAGCAAGGTCTTGCCCTTTCCTTCATCCGCAAAGACAAGATCGTCACGGCGCTCCTGCGCGTCTGCCTGGGTCACGTCCTCCAGGCCCAGGGAGAAAACGGCAGAGCACGGCAGTTGTATCGAGAAACACTCCCTGATCTACAACATCTCTGGCAGAAATGGTGGCTCGCCCGCTGTCTCGACGGGCTCGCCCGCCTTGGCGTTGGGGCGAACCGATACACCTACGCGGTGCAACTCTTCGGCGCTGCGGATGTAATGCGAGGGGCGGGCCCACCCCCTCCTTCAGACCGCAAGCACATCGACCAAGCCCTCGCCAAGGCCCGAGGCGCGCTCGGCGAGCAGGCCTTTGCTGCGGCCTGGGCAGAGGGCCGCAGCATGACCGTCGAACATGTCGTCACACATGCGCTGGATGAGGACCGTCCGTAGGCTGCTCGGCAGCGGCGAGGGCTTCACCCCGGGCCAGGGATTCAAATCCCACTTATACGAACGAACGTTGGTGGTGCCGGGAGGGGGATTTGAACCCCCACGGGAATCCCATACGCCCCTCAAGCGTACGCGTCTGCCAATTCCGCCATCCCGGCAGCTTCCTATGCAATTATAGCCGACGCCCTGCTACTTCGCGAAGAAGGTCAGGTAGGTCGAGGAGAGCGCGAACAGCACGGACACGACCGCGGTGACGCGCGTGAACAGGGTCTCGCGCGGGCGCGGACCGTGGAACATCCGCGCGCTGCCGCCGATCGCGCCCAATCCCTCGCCCTTCGGCCCCTGGAGCAGGATGACCCCGATCACCAGGAAGGCCAGGACAAGGTGCACCACCAGGAACCCTGTGCCCACTCCTCACCTCCGAGACGGCACGACCCGGGCTGTCCACCCGGGCCGGCCGGACCAGACCCTATACTACCACAGGGGTCAGGCGCGCGCATCTTCCCGGGCCGGGGCCGCTGGCGGGGCGGGCACCGCGGCGGGTGCGCGGGGAGCCACCCGCCGCATCCCGGCGGCCAGAGTCCGCCAGTGCTTCAAGAGGTAGACGGCGTGCGCGCTTCCCGTCAGCGCCGCGTGCTCGGCGACGAGGGCCAGGACGTGCGCTTCCTCTGAGGGATCCTCCAGCGGCCCGATCACCACATGCTCGGGGTTGCAGCGGCGCGCCAGCAGGCCGTCCTCGTCGAAGACGTAGGCCGTCCCGCCCGTCATCCCCGCGGCGAAGTTGCGGCCCACCGCCCCGAGCACGACCACGGTCCCGCCGGTCATGTACTCGCAGCCGTGGTCACCTGCGCCTTCGACGACCGCGGTCGCCCCGGAGTTGCGCACGGCGAAGCGCTCGCCGGCGCGGCCGGATGCGAACAGGCGGCCTCCCGTGGCGCCGTACAGCACCGTGTTGCCGAGGATGACGTTCCGCTGGGTGGGCCGGTCGAACGCCGCCGCCGGGCGGATGACGATCTCGCCCCCGGCCATCCCTTTCCCCACGTAGTCGTTGGCCTCGCCGGTGAGGTGCAGCGCGAGACCCGGGACGCAGAACGCTCCGAAGCTCTGGCCCGCGGCGCCGTCGAACTCGAGCACGATGGTCCGCGCAGGGAGTCCTTCGTCCCCGTGGCGCTGCGCGATGAGGCCGGCGATCCCCGCCCCCACAGCCCGGTGGCTGTTGCGGATCGGGGACCGATGGCGCACCGGCTCGCCGCGCTCGAGCGCGCCGGCGATCTCGACCATGATCCGCTCGTCGAGGTTGTCGTCCTCGGGCGGGCCGTTGCGCACTTCCGCCCCGCGGCGCGGCCGCGCCCCGGACGGGTCGGGATCGCGCAGGATCGCGGCGAGATCAAGACGCGCTCCCCGGGGGGCAGCGATGTCGCGCCGGCTCAGGAGATCCACGCGGCCGGTGATCTCATCGAGGGACCGTGCGCCCAGGCGGGCCAGGATCTCCCGGACCTGCTCGGCCACCCCGAGGAGGTAACCGGTGACCATCTCGGCGGTGCCATTGAACTTGGCCCGCAGGTCCTCCCGCTGGGTGGCGATGCCCACCGGGCAGGTGTTGAGGTGGCACTGCCGCGCCATGACGCAGCCCAGGGCCACCACGGCGGCGCTGCCGAAGCCGAACTCATCGGCGCCGAGCAGGGCGGCGATCACGACGTCGCGCCCCGTCTTGAGCCCGCCGTCCACCCGCAGGCGGACCCGCCCGCGCAGGCCGTTGGCCACCAGGACCTGCTGCGTCTCGGCCAGACCGAGCTCCCACGGCACTCCGGCGTGCTTGATCGAGTCGAGAGGGGAAGCCCCGGTGCCGCCGTCGTGCCCGCTGATCTGGATGGTGTCCGCGTAGGCCTTGGCCACGCCCGCGGCGATGGTGCCCACCCCGGCCTCGGCCACCAGCTTCACCGCCACGCGCGCCGTGGGATGGATGCGCTTCAGGTCGTAGATCAGCTGGGCGAGGTCTTCGATGCTGTAGATGTCGTGGTGCGGGGGCGGCGAGATCAGGGTCGCCCCGGGCTGCGCGCGCCGGATGCGGGCGATCTCCGGGCTGACCTTGTGCCCCGGCAGCTGCCCGCCCTCCCCCGGCTTGCTCCCCTGCGCCATCTTGATCTCGAGCTCGTCGGCGGAGAGGATGTAGGCCGGCGTCACCCCGAACCGCGCGGAGGCGATCTGCTTGATCCGCGAGTTCGCCCAGTCCCCGCCGCCGGCGGGCCGCGCATACCGGGACGGCTCCTCGCCGCCCTCGCCGCTGTTGGAGCGGGCGCCCAGGCGGTTGGCGGCGATGGCCAGCGTGCGGTGCGCTTCCAGGCTGAGCGCGCCGTGTGACATCGCAGAGATGACGAAGCGTTTCACGATCTGCTCCGCCGGCTCGACGTCCTCGAGTGGGGCGGACTCCGCCGGCGGGGCGAGGTCGAGCAGATCCCGCAGCGCGGCCGGGGGGCGCTCGGCGACGAGCGCGGCGAACGCCGCCCGGGCGTCGGGGTCGCCGCGGCGGGCGGCGCGGTGCAGCGCCTTGACGACGTAGGGGTTGAAGGCGTGGAACTCTCCACCCCGCCGGAAGCGGATCTCCCCGGCCTCCGGGAGGGGGACCGGCTCGCCTGAAGGGGCCTCCGGCGGGGCGAACGCGTGGCGATGGCGGTCCAGGACGTCCAGAGCGACGGCCTCCGCGCCCACGCCGCCGATCCGGGACGGCGTGCCGGCGAAGTACCGCTCGGCGAAAGATGCGTCCAGGCCAACCGCCTCGAAGACCTGGGCGCCGCAGTAGCCGGCGAGCGTGCTGATCCCCATCTTGGACATGATCTTGAGCAGGCCGCCTTCCGCCGCCCGGCGGTAGGCATCCCACCACCGCTCGCCGTCGCCGTTCGCGCCGGCGGTGAGCGTCTCCATGGCCAGATACGGGCCGACCGCGTTGGCCCCGTAGCCGATCAGGCAGGCGAGGTGATGGATGGTCCGGGCCTCGCCGGTGTCGGCCACGAGCCCGGCGCGCGTCCGCCGTCCTGCGCGGATCAGCGCGTGATGGACCGCGGAGATGGCCAGCAGCATCGGGATGGCGGCGTGCCCGGCATCCACGTGCCGGTCGCTGATCACGAGGATGCCGGGCTGCAGTGCAGCCAGGCAGGCCCGCTCTTCCAGCGAAGCCACGGCCTCGAGCATAGCGCCGCCATCGCCGGAAGCCGGGAAGACCGCGTCCAGGCGGTGCACCGGCAGCGGGCCGCACTCCACGAGCCACTGCAGCTGCGAGGGCGCGAGGATCGGGGACGGCAGGCGGATGAGGTGTCCGTCCGCCGGCGCCTCCTCCGCGAAGAGCGGCGGGGCGGCGCCGAGGTAGCTCGTGAGCGACATCACCAGCCGCTCGCGCAGCGGGTCGATGGGCGGATTCGTGACCTGGGCGAAACGCTGCCGGAAGTAGTTGTAGAGGAGGCGCGGACGGCCGGACAGCACCGCGGGCGGCGTGTCGTCCCCCATCGAGAAGACCGGATCCTTGCCGTCTTCCGCCATCGCCCGGAGGATGTGTGCGACGTCTTCGTGCGTGTAGCCGAACGCGCGCTGGAAGGCCGGCAGGTCGCCGCGCTCGCCGTGCGGCTGGGGCACTTCATCGCCCAGCGGGATGATGCGGCCGTGGACCCACGCCCCGTACGGCCTCCGGGCGGCATACCGGTGGACGATCTCGCCGTCGCGCAGGATCTCTCCGGTCCCGGTGTCCACCAGCAGCATCTCGCCCGGCCCGAGGCGTCCCTTCTCGATGACGCGGACCTGGGGGAGGTCGATCACGCCGGCCTCGCTCGCCAGGATCACCAGCCCGTCGTCGGTGCGCCAGTAGCGCGCCGGGCGGAAACCGTTCCGGTCCAGCACCGCCCCGGCGACGATCCCGTCCGAGAAGGCGAGGGCGGCCGGACCGTCCCACGGCTCGGTGGCGCAGGCGTGGTAGGCGAAGAAGCCGCGCGCCGTCTCGCCGAGCTCGGGGTTGCCCTCCCAGGCCGGGGGAACCAGGACCCGCAGCGCGTGGGGCAGGTCCCGGCCCGAGCCCGCCAGCAGCTCGACCACGTTGTCGAGCATCGCGCTGTCGCTGCCGCCGGGCTGGATGACCGGGGCGAGATCCTCGGGGAGGCTCCCCTCCCTCGCCCGCGTCCAGATGATGTTGCCCTGCAGGGTGTTGATCTCGCCGTTGTGCGCGAGGGTGCGGAACGGCTGCGCCAGCGGCCAGGACGGAAAGGTGTTGGTGCTGTACCGCTGGTGGAACACCGCGAGCGCCGTTTCGTAGGCCGGGTCGGCCAGATCGAGATAGAAGCGGCTCAGCTGCGGCGAGGCGAACAGGCCTTTGTAGACGGCGGTCCGGCGCGACAGGGACGGGATGTAGAGGTCCCATCCGGAGGCGGCCGCCTCACGCTCGACGGCGCGGCGGCAGCGGTAGAGGGCGCGATCGTACGCGGCATCGTCCCACCCGTCTGGCCGCACGACGACGACCTGGGCGATGTATGGCCGGGTGGCCCGGGCGTGCTCACCCAGGGCGCCGGGATCCACGGGGACGTCGCGCCACCCCGCGGCCGTGAGGCCGGCAACCTCGATGGCCCGGTCGATCATCGTCCGCGCCTGATGACGGGCCGACCGTTCGCGCGGGAGGAACACCATCCCCAGGGCGATGTCCGCGTCGGGCGCGCTCACCGGCACGTCCCGCCGGATGATCGCGTAGGGCAGCTGGGTCAGGACCCCCGCCCCGTCGCCTGTCTTGCCGTCGGCGGCCACGGCGCCCCGGTGGCGCATGCCGGCGACCGCGGTGAGGGCGTGGACGAGGATCGTGTGCGTGCGGCGGCCGTGGGCGTCGGCGACGAAACCGACGCCGCAGGCATCGCGCTCGAGTGCCGGATCGTAGGTCACAGCCGTCCACCTCGGGTGGCGCAGGTATGAGCAAAGCCCGAGAGAGCGGTCCTCTGTGCGAGGAACCTCCCCCTCGGGCTTCTGTCCCGACGGTGTAGCCGGCGTCTGGTGACCGGCCTGCGCCGCTCGGTCCAGCCCGCGCCGGGTAGGCGCGGCGGAACCCTAGGCGCACTTCCTCAGC
>DASUAK010000221.1:0-8848 GCA_035763845.1 bacterium
AGCTGGCGCACGCTCTCGGTGAGCAGCATCTCGGCCTGCGCGGTGTCCCCCTCTCCCCGCGCGACGAGCCCGAGCACGGCCTGCGCGGCCGCGGTCCCCATGAGATCGCCGGACTCCCGGCTCAAGCTCAGGCTCTCCGCCCCCAGCTCCCGCGCGCGCGCGTAGTTCTCGATCCGGCAGGCCTCGAATCCCAGGATATTGAGGCAGGTCGCCGCCCCGCGGCTGTCCCCGAGCCGGCGGGACAGAGCCAGGCCCTCCTGGCCGAAGGTGGTGGCGGTCTTGAAGTCTCCCTGGAAGAAGGCGAAGTTCGCCACGCCGTTCAGCGCCTTGACGCGCGCGTGGGACTCTTCGCTGCTCCGCCCCACCATCGTCTCCAGCCACTCCCGCCCTTCGCGCCAGTAGCCGCGGATGTCCCAGAACATCGTCAGGGCGCCGGCCAGAACCAGCCCGTGGGCGATGCCGTCAGGGCCGTCCCGGCTCCAGGTGAGCGCGGCCCGGAGGTTGTCGTGCTCCTCCTCCAGCCGGTCCAGCCACCGCTTCTGCTCGGGTCCGATCAGGCCCGGCTCGGCCTGCTCGGCCAGCAGCAGGTACCAGTCGCGGTGCCGCGTCCGGGCCTCGGCCTCCTCCCCCTCGCCGCGCAGCTGCTCCTGCCCGTAGAGCCGGACGGACTCGAGCAGCCGGTAGCGCGGCCCGGCACCTTGATCGTCGAAGACCACCAGGGACTTCTCGACCAGGCGGGTGAGCAGTCCGAGCACGTCCACCTCGCCCGGCCGGGAGCAGATCCCCTCCGCGGCCTCCAGGGTGAAGCCGCCGGCGAAGACCGACAGCCGGCGCAGGATGGCCCGCTCGTCCGGCACCAGCAGATCGTAGCTCCAGTCGAGCACCGCGCGCAGCGTCTGGTGCCGCGGCACTTCCGTCCGGCTGCCGGTCGTGAGCAGAGCCAACCTGTCGTCGAGGCGCGCGGCGATCTGGTCGACGGACAGCGCGTTCGCGCGCGCGGCGGCGAGCTCGATGGCGAGCGGGATCCCGTCGAGGCGGCGGACGACCTGCGCGACGGCCGGCGCGTTGTCGCGCGTCAGCGCGAACCGCGGCTGGCTGAGCAGGGCCCGGTCCACGAACAGCTGCACCGCGGCGTAGTGGGTGATGTCGTCGGGTGCGGCCGTGCGCCGCGGGTCGGGCACCGGCAGCATCCCCACGGGATAGACGAGCTCGCCGGGCACGCCCAGGCGCTCCTGGCTGGTCGCCAGGATGCGGAGGTTCGGGCCGCTGCGCACCAGCGTCTCGGCCACCGGCGCGACCGCGTCCAGCAGGTGCTCGGAGTTGTCGAGGATCAGCAGCAGCGACCTCGTCCGCAGGGCATCCACGAGCGTCTGCAGCACGGCCCGGTGCGTCTCCTCGCGGACCCCCACCACCGCGGCGATCGCCGCGGCGACGAGCGCGGGATCGCTCAGCGACTCGAGCGCGATCAGCCAGACGCCGTCGGGGAATGCCTCGACCAGGTCCGCGCCGACCTGGATGGCGAGGCGCGTCTTGCCCGAGCCGCCGGTACCGGTGAGGGTGACGAGCGGCGAGGTGCGGACGAGTTCTTTGACCTCGGCCATCTCCCGCTCGCGCCCGATGAAGCTTGTGAGCTGGCGGGGGAGGTTGTTCGGGAAGACGTCCAGCGAGCGCAGCGCCGGGAAGGCGTCGGCGAGGCCCGGCGCGACGAGCTGGAAGATCTGCTCGGGCTGGGCGAGGTCTTTCAGCCGGTGGCGGCCGTGGTCGCGCAGGGTGATCCCCCGCGGCAGCTCCCGCTCCACGAGCGCCCGCGTGGCCTCCGAGAGCAGGACCTGCCCGCCGTGCCCGGCGCCGAGCAGCCGTGCGACGCGGTTGAGCGTGGGGCCGAGGTAATCGCCGCCGGCCAGCTCCGCGGCTCCGGTGTGGATCGCCATGCGGACGCGCAGGCCGCCGGGGACCTCCCAGCGCGCGGCCTGCAGCCGCTCCTGCGCCGCCCGCGCCGCGGCGAGGGCGTCCTGCGGGTCGTCGAAGACCGCGTAGACGCCGTCCCCCACGGTCTTGAAGAGGTGGCCGCGGTGGGCGCCGATCGCCTCGCGGAGGATCGCCTCGTGGACGGCCAGGGCGCGGCCCATCGCCTCGGCGTGCTCTTCCCAGAGGCGCGTGCTCCCCTCGATGTCCGTGAAGAGGAAGGTGACGGTTCCCGACGGCAGGCTCTGAGTCACGGCCTGTCCCGATTTCGCGCCCCGGACGCGAAATCCCCTGGACAACCGGTCAGCGGGTGCGGGCGCCCGCGGCAGGGCCGGTCAGCTCGGCGATCTCCTCCGCGCTGAAGCCGACCTCGCCCAGGACCTCCGCGGTGTGCTCCCCGAGGCGCGGGGGCGCCAGGCGCACCGACCCGGGCGTGCCTTCGAGCTTCACCGGGATGCCCACCGTGCGGATGGCGCCGTACGCGGGATGGCGCATCTCCACGACCATGCGGTTGACGGCCACCTGGGGATCCTCGAGCGCCTCTCCGAGGGTGTTGATGCGGCTGACCAGGATGTCCACCGCTTCCAGCGCCGCGACGGCCTCCGCGGTGGTGAAGCGCGCGAACTCCCGGCGGAAGCGGGCCTGCAGCTCCTCGCGGTGCGCCACCTGATCGTCGTGCGTCGCGTACCGCGGGTCGGCCGACAGGTCTTCGATGCCGAGACCCTTGCAGATCTCGCGCAGCGGATTGGCCTTGAAGGCGCCGACCATGACGACGTGGCCGTCCCTGGTGGCGAACGTGCCGCTGAGCGGGAAGGCGCCCCAGTTCAGATTTCCGCGCAGGTTGAGCCAGACGCTGGCCTCCTGCAGCTGCATCGCAAGCATCCCGTCCAGCAGCGAGGCATGTACCACCTGTCCCCGACCGGTGCGCTCGCGCGCGATGAGGGCGAGCAGGATGCCCTGCACGAGCAGCATCCCCGCGGTGAAGTCGGCGATCGCCGTGGACGAGGGCTCGGGCGGTGCGGAAGGATCGGGCCGCCGCGCGGCCACTCCGGAGATCGCCTGGGCGAGGACGTCCTGGCCGCCCTTCTCCCGGTAGGGGCCGTCCGGGCCGTAGCCGCTGCCGATGGCGTAGATCAGCCGGGGATTGATCGTGCGCAGGTCGTCGGGGGCGAACCCCAGACGCTCCATCACCCCGGGGCGGAAGTTGTGGACGAGGACGTCGGCGCGCTGCGCCAGACGCAGGATCGCCTCCCGGCCGAGCCGGCTGCGGATGTCGATGGCGACGCTGCGCTTGTTGCGGTTGAGGCTCCAGAAGACCGCGCTCTCGCCGCTCGGAGCCCGCATGTGCTCGCGGGCGAGGTCGCCCGAGCCGGGCCGCTCGATCTTGATCACGTCGGCGCCGAAGTCCCCGAGCGTCTGCGTCGCGCACGGGCCGAGCTCGACCTGGGTGAAGTCGAGCACGACCACGCCCTCGAGGGGCCCGGCCGTGCCTACCGCCCTGTCCACCGCGGTGCCCTCCTCTCGCGGAACGCCTGTACGCCTTCGACGCCGTCCTGCGAGTCCAACGCGCGCTCGCCCACGGGGGTGAGCAGCGCCATCGCCTGCCGCAGGGGCAGGTGCAGTCCGGCCAGCGTCATCTCCTTGGTCGCCTGCACCGACAGCGGCGCGCACTCCACGATCGCCGCCGCCCAGGCGTTCGCGGTCTCCAACAGAGCCGGCGGCGGCACGACCTCGTTCACCAGCCCCCATCGCGCGGCCTCCGCGGCCGGGATGCGCCGGCCCGTCAGCAGCATGCCCATCGCGAGCTTGAGCGGGATGTGCCGGGCCAGGCGGTGCATGCCCCCGTCCATCGCCATCCGCCCGACGCGGGGCTCGGGGAAGCCGAACTCGGCGCCCTCGGAGGCGACGATCACGTCGCAGGCCAGGGCCAGCTCGAAGCCCCCGCCCACCGCGACGCCGTTCACCGCCGCGATGAGGGGCTTGGTCATATCGAAGCGGTGCGTCAGCGCTCCGAAGCCGCGCGGGTGCCGGCGGGCGAGATAGGCCGAGCCGGTGGGCTCGCCCGGATCCTTCATGTCGTAGCCGGCCGAAAACGCGCGGTCGCCCGCGCCGGTGAGGATCGCCACCCACAGCTCGGGGTCGGACTCGAACGAAGCCCAGACCTCGTCCAGCTCGTCGGAGGCCGCGCGGTGCAGCGCGTTGCGCACCTCGGGGCGGTTGATGGTGACAGTCAGTACGCGGCCCGCACGCTCGACCGTGCAGAACTGCGTCATGGCGTGCCGAGCGCCGGCTCGAGCGTGCCCAGATTCACGCCCTGCGCGATCAGCTTCCGCTGCAGCGCGGCGACGTCAACCTTCCGGGGCTGCCCCCCGGCGCTCAGGCTCATCGCCGCTGCCGTCCCCGCGGCCTCCCCCATCACCATCACAGGCGGAATCTCACGGCTGATGCGCTGAGCCTCGGGCGTTGCGGAGTAACATCGTCCTGCCACGAGCAATCCCTCGACGCCCCTTGGCAGCAGGCTCCGGTACGGCGTGTAGTAGTCGCGGCCCCGGGCCACCACGTCGGGGAAGCGGCGGCCCTCGACGACATCCTCCTTGGTCACGACGTACTCCCCGGTCAGCAGCCGCGTCTGCCGCACGCCGATCTGCGGCGCGGCGTCGAGGATGTAGGCCTTCTCGAAGCCGGGATGGTGGGCGCGGACGAAGTCGATGACCTGCATGAAGCGGGTTCTGCCCTCGATCTCGGCGCGGGTGAGGTCCTCCGGGTTGAGCCCCGACAGCCCCGGGATGTGCGGGCAGTTGCACCAGATCACCCCCGGCCGCGGGGTGAGCAGCCACCACATGTCCCACGATCCGCCGAGGATCTTCTTCACCTGGGCGTCGACCCTGTTCGCGGCGTCCGGGTCGTCGGTCTCGAAGCGCATCGCCGCGTCCGTGTCCACGTCCGCGAGGCGGTGCACGAGGGTGATGATGTAGGCGCCCTGCACCCCCGGCGCCCCCGCGCCGGCGAAGACGTCGCCGTCTCCCGTCGCGTCGATCGTGACCTTCCCCAGGACCGCCTGCCGGCCGGCCTTCGTCTCGACGATCACGCCGCGCACCGCGCCGTCCTCCACGATCGTGCGCGAGAACCACGAGTGCATCCGGAGGTTGACGCCCGCCTCCAGGGCCATCTCCTGCGAGGCCTGCTTCCACCCTTCGGGATCGAAGGAGGCGGCGTAGACGATCGGCTTGGGCTTCTGCCGGGAGTAGAGGTGCTCGAAGCCCCAGCGCACCCAGCGGCCCCGGGTGTCGGCGTCGTTGCGGAAGCAGTCCTCCAGCGGCGGGGTGACGACGGCCCCGCGCGTGCGCAGCCGGTCGATGATCTCGAGGGCGATCCCGCCGACCGAGACCTCCTCCTCCGTGCACATGTCGTCGAGCACGAGGACCATCCCGCCCGAGGCCAGCCCGCCGAGGTAGCCGTAGCGCTCGACGATGGTGACCTCCGCGCCGCTGCGCGCCGCGGCCACCGCGGCGGCCTGCCCGGCCGGGCCGCCGCCCACGACCAGCACGTCGCACTCGCGCGCGACCGGCACCGTCCGATCCGGCTCGCGCACCGTCAGCGCTGCCATCGCACCACCACCCACTCGAAGATGCTGATCAGGAGGAAGAAGGCCAGCGCGAGCGCCGAGGCGAGCGCCATCGCCGAGTACAGGAGGGCCGTGCGGAAGTCATAGGTCGTGAGGACGATGAGGTAGCCGAGGCCCTTGTTGCTGCCGATCCACTCCGCCACGATCGCGCCGAGCACGCTGGAGGTCGAGGCGACGCGCAGCGCCGCGAACAGGTACGGCAGCGACGACGGCCAGCGCACGTAGCGGAACGTCTCCCCCTTGCTCGCGGAGAGGACGTGCATCAGCTCGAGGGCCTGCGGGTCCGCCGCGCGCAGCCCCTCGACCATGTTCACCAGCGTCGGGAAGAAGGTGATCAACGCCGCGATCGCCACCTTCGGCGAGTAGCCGTTTCCCAGCAGCAGCACGAGGATGGGGCTGATCGCCACGATCGGCACGGTGCGGATCGCCACGGCCAGCGGGTAGAAGGTGCGCTCCATCGTGCGGTTGTGGACGAAGGCCACCGCGGCGATGATGGCCACGACGTTGCCGAGCAGGAAGCCCCCGAGACTCTCGAAGATCGTCGGCACCGCGTTGATCCACAGCATCCGCCGCTGGGTGACCAGCGCCTGGGCGACGGCGGCCGGCGAGGGGATGATGTAGTGCGGCACGGAGAACGCGACGATGATCAGCTGCCAGATGAGCACGATCACGATGAACGCGATCGGGGGCAGCAGGAACCGCCGCAGCAGCTGGACCCGCGGGGATGCGCCCCGCACGGAGACCTGGGCGGCCTCGGGCTGGGGGGCGGAGGCGACGGCGCGCACGGTCAGGCCCCCGCCAGGGCCCGCCGCACGGCGGCCGTGGAGCGCACGAACTCCGGCGTGTCCTTGATGCCCTGCTGTCGCGGGTAGGGCAGATCGACCTCGATCTCCTCGACGATGCGTCCGGGGCGGCTCGAGAAGACGAGGACGCGCCCGGAGAGGAACACCGCCTCGGGGATGCTGTGCGTGACGAAGAGGATGGTGGTGCCGGTCGCCCGCCAGATGCGGAGCAGCTCCTGGTTCAGGTGGTCGCGGGTGATCTCGTCCAGCGCCCCGAACGGCTCGTCCATCAGCAGGATGGGCGGGCCGGTGACCAGCGCCCGGGCGATGGCCACCCGCTGCTGCATCCCCCCGGACAGCTGCCGCGGATAGGCGCGCTCGAACCCCGCGAGGCCGACCAGCTCGAGCAGCTCCTCCGGCCGGTGCGGCGGGGTATGGCGCCGGCCCCAGCCGCCCACTTCCAGCGGCAGCGACACGTTGGCCAGGGCGCTGCGCCACAGCAGCAGCCCCGGCTGCTGGAAGACGAAGCCAAACTCCCGGCCCAAGCGCGCTTGGGCCGGGGGCCCGTCTCTCACGGTGATCGTGCCGGTCGTCGGATGGAGCACGTCGGTGATCAGTCTCAGGAGTGTGGACTTCCCGCACCCCGACGGTCCGATCAGCGAGACGAACTCCCCCCGCCGGATCGAGAGGCTGACGTCCTGGAGCGCGTGCAGCGGGCCCGCGGAGGTGGGGAAGACCATCCCCACCCCGCGGCAGGCGATCTCGACCGCCGTGTTCATCTCTACAGCTTCGGCGTCTTCGCGGCGGCCACGATCTCGTTGGTCATGACTTCCTCGGGCGTGACCTTGCGCGGCATCTGGTCCAGGCCGAGGTAGGTGTCGGAGAGCGCCGCCCAAACCTTCGGATCCATGTAGCCCCATCCGTACTGCTTGGTGTGGATGGAGGACAGGTACGGGATGCTGACCTTCCAGGTCGGGATCTCCATCGCCCGCTCCAGACCCGACGCCTCCTTGAGCACGTAGTCCACGGCCTCCTCCGGATGGTCCTTGGCGTACTGCCAGCCCTTGCCCGCGGCGGAGACGTAGCGCGCCAGCACGTCCTTGCGGCTGTTGAAGACCTGGTCGGTCGTGAAGTAGGTGTAGGCGTACATCCGGATGCCGAGGTCCCACAGCAGGAAGTGGTCGGCGCGGCCCTCCAGGGGCAGGTTCTGCGCGTAGTTGATCACCCAGCCGGTGACGACGTCCACCTGGCGGGTGATCAGCGGCGTGGTCGTGCCGCCGATGATGAGCACGTTGACCTTGTCGCGCGGGACGCTGTACTTGGCCAGGACCGCGTCGAGCAGCGGGCGCGCGGTGCCCTGGATGCCGATCGTCTTGCCGGCGAAGTCGGCGGGGGTCTTGATCCCTTCCCCGCGGCGGAAGAAGAAGGCGAACGGGTGGCGCTGGAAGGCGGTCGCGAAGGCCTTCAGCGGCACGCCGCGGCTGCGGCCCTGCAGGAGGACGCCGATCGAGGCCACGTTGCCGATCGGCACCGAGCCGGAGGCGACGACGCCGACCGGATCGATGGAGGGCCCGCCGGGGACGATCCGGACGTCGATGTCGACGTCCTTGAAATAGCCCTTGCCGATGGCGGTGAACTCCCCGGCCATCTGCGCGTTGGCGAACCAGCCCAGCTGGAGGGCCATCGCCGCCCGCGACTGCGCGCTGGCCAGGCGGAGCAGCCCTCCCGGCGCCGACCCCGCGGCCGCCGCCCCGGCGAGGGCCAGGCCCCCTTTCAGAAAGCTCCGGCGCGACACCGGTCCCAGCAGCGTGATCCGGTCCATGCCCGCTCCCCCTCCCCGCCCCGTTGGGTGGTCGCTATTTGGTTGTGGCAATAGTGCACGAGTTGTGGTTATACTACACACGTCGTGAACACGGTGTCAACAAGGAACACGCGCCCGGCCCCGCGCCGGATCCAGTCGGTGGACCGGGCTGTGGATATCTTGTTGACCGTGGCTCGCTCCCGGCAGCCTCTCAGCGCGAGCGAGGTGGCCCTGCGCCTGCGCCTGGAGCGCACCACCGTGCACCGCCTGATGGCCACCCTGGCCGCCTCCCACCTGCTGGCTTTCGATCCCGAGCGGCGGAAGTACCGGATCGGCTCCGGCGCCTTCGAGCTGGGCACCGCCTACCTCCGGGGCCAGATCGACGACCGGGTGGTGGAGCGCATCATGGACGACCTGGCCGCCGAGGTCGGCCACACCGTCGCGCTGGGGGCCCTGACGAACGGCGAGGTGGTGATCCTGCTCGCCCGCCAGGGAGGCCACACCCTGCTCACCAACGCCCGGCCCGGCGACCGGCTGGCGGCCTACGCCACGGCCATCGGCAAGCTGTTCCTGGCCGAGCTGCCCGACGCGGAGGTGCGGCGTTTCATAGGGCGGAACGGGCTGCGGCGCCTCACCCCCCGCACCATCCCCAGCCTCAAAGCGCTCCTCCGCCAG
>DASUAK010000222.1:0-25782 GCA_035763845.1 bacterium
CCTGACCTCGCCGGAGATCCCCCGGATGAACGCCGAGCCGATGTTCTGCGGAGGACATCCCCCCGAGATGAGATCGCGGGCGTCGGTCTGGAAGACGGTGACCGTGCTCATCCGTCCCGCCCCCGACCGCTCGAGTGAAGCCTCCACCGTCCACGCCGTCTCCGGCCGCAGCGACGGATCGCTGCATCCCGGATAGTACAGGTGCAGGAAGGTGGGTCCGCGGAAAGTCCGCCCCACCCCCACGCGGAGCAGCGTCGTCTCGCCGAAGGTGACCACGACGCCGGCGCGCGGGTTGACCGTCACACCGTAGAACGAGTGCGCGTCCACCCGGACAGCGGTCGAGAGCAGCGCCCGCGGCGACAGCGCGGCGTCGAACTGGACGAACCCCGCGCCCAGCGACGCCTCCTGAACGATGGGTGAGCCCGACACGGCGGCGTCCAACGTCTGGCGCAGGCCTTCGAGCCCGACCACCAGCACACGCGCCGGACCGAGATCCCACTGGCGCTGCAGCGACCCTCCCGTCACGACCGAGCTGAAGGTGCTCGATCCGAAGGGCGACGTGAAGGTGAGGCTTTCCACCCCTCCGTAGAGACGCCCCCGCCACGGTCCCTCCGCCCCGCCCCATTGGAACTGGCCGAGCGTCCGGACCACGGACTGCCGATCCTGGGGCGTCGGGAACGCGGTGTCCCCTGGCGTTCCCAGATCGAGGCGGGTGTGGTGGACGGTGAGCCGGCCGCCCCAGACGGCCAGACCGCCGACGGCCGTGAACGCCGCGGCATCGCTGTTGGGCCGCGCCCCGCCGGTCGCGGACGACTCCAGGGCCAGTGACGCTGCATCTCCCCCGGCGCTCACGGCGATGCTCCGCTCGCCGTAGCCTCCGGTGCGCGCGCGCACCGAGGAGCCCTGCCCCCTCGTGACGATGTTGATGACCCCGCCTACGGCCCCGCTGCCGGAGATCGCGCCGAACGCGCCGCGCAGTACCTCGATGCGCTCGACGTTCGCCGTGGAGATGCCGGCGAGATCGGCCTGCCCGTGGGCGATGTTGTTCACGGGAACACCGTCCACCAGCACCAGGACCTGCCCCGGTCCGAAGCCGCGGATGCTCGCTTCGGCCAGGCTCCCGAACCCCCCGTAGACGCGCACCATCGCCTCGGGAACCAGGCGCAGGGCGTCGGCCACCGTGCGCGCGCCCAGGCGCTCCAGGTCCGCACGCGTGATGACGGTCACGGAGGCCGGTGTGGAGCGCGGCGGCTGGGGCCGCTGGCCGGGAACGATCACCTCGGGAAGCTCGAAGACCGGCGGCGGGGGTTCCTGTGCCGACGCAGAACCGACGAGGACGCACGCGAGCGCGATCGAGAGCCACGAACGCATACCGCCCACCTCCTCTGCCTCGAAGGCGTGTGGCGAGCGGTGCAGGCAGGTCTTCTGGCTCCCGGATCATCGGACGCCCCGGCCTTCCCAGGTGATCACCCAGTGGCCCTATCGGAGCGTCCTCGCCGGTCACAGCGGCGGGACCGCGCCGGAGTTGCACCGGACTTCCCTCTTCGGGCTCCGCACCTGCGGAGCCAACCATGCACCTTGACAGTGGGCTTCGCCTCCGCCGGGCGGGTTCCTACCGGCGGAGGCGAAGCGGCGTCAGCGAACGACGACGAACGAGACCACGAGGGGACCGACGGTGTAGATGTCCTGGTCGGCGACGATCCGGACGGTGACCGAGCGGCGCAGGCGGGCCACCGCGGCCACGGCGTCCCGGTGATTGTCCACGTCGATCACGGCGTTGGGCGGGCCGGTGACGATGGTACCGGGCGGGGGCAGCACGCGCCCGCGGTTCTGGCGCGAGAGCGCGTCCACCAGCTGCAGCATCTCCTGGCCGATCTGCTCCTGCGTGCGGCGGCCGTCCACGGAGGCGGAGGCGAGCACCTCGCCGGACTGGAAGACGCGCCGGTTGTCGAACATCTGCACGAAGACCGGCAGCGGCTCCCCGCGCAGCGTGTTCTGACCGGCCACCAGACGCATCACGGTGTCGGTGTCCCGCTGGTCCACCAGGGAGGCGATGGCGTCCCAGGTGAGATTGGGCGGGGTCAGCACGACGGCCTGTCCGGAGGCATCCTCGCCGATGCCGTTCTGCCGGGCGAGCTCGGCCGCCCGCTCGACCACGGCGGTGACGTGCTCCCGGACGTTGCGCGTGGGCGCGGCCCCGTTGATCACCTCGCGCACGACCTCCTGGTTCGTGAGGTAGACGATGTCGCCGAGGGCGAGCTGCTTGAGGCGGTCCTCCTGCTTGCGGATCTCGGCCTCCAGCCGCCGCGTTTCGCTCAGTACCTCGTTCAAGCGGAACAGGGCGACGCGGGCCTCCTGTGAGAGGGCGAGCACGACCAGCAGCGTGGTCACCGTGATCAGCATGCCGGTGGCCACCGTGATCACCTGCGCGGTGTACCGTGGGCGCAGGCCGAGCAGGGTGAGCCGCCGCCGTCCGATGTTGCGGCCCACGGCGTTCCCCACCAGCGCGATGGCGCCGCTGAGGACGATGAGCACCGGGATCAGGAGCGCGCCGAGTTCCATCGCCGTCCTCTCAGGCGTAACGTGATCAGCAGGCGGAGATAGTCCAGCATCTCCCCGCCGGACAGCTTGCTGCGCCCCCGCGCGCGGTCCACGAAGCGGTAGGGGATCTCCACGACCCGCGCCCGCGGGTGGGTGGCCAGGACTTCGACAAGCAGCTTGTAGCCCGACCCGACGTAGCGCCCCTCGCTCAGCAGCGCCCGGCGGGCGGCGAAGAATCCGGAGAGCGGGTCCCGCACGCGCAGCCCGAGCACCGACCGGGCGAGCGCGGTGGCCACGCGGCTGACGATCCGGCGTCGCAGCGGCCAGGCGTCGATCCCGCCACCCGGCACGTAGCGGGAGGCGATTGCGATGTCGGCGCCCTGTGCGACGCCGGCGGCGAGGGCACCGAGCAGCTCGGGCGGGTGAGAGAGGTCGGCGTCCATCACGGTAACGATCTCGCCGCGCGCCGCGCCCGCGCCGGCCAGGACCGCGGAGGCCAGGCCGGCCTTGCGCTCGCGGTGCAGGACCGTCAGCGGGACCGGTCCCTCCCGGGCCAGCGCCTCCGCGACCGCGCCCGTCCCGTCCGGCGATGCATCGTCCACCACGACGACCTCGAGCGGGAAGCCGCGGTGGACCTCCCGGAGCCGCGCCACCAGCACCGGCAGCGAGTCGCGCTCGTCGTAGGTCGGCACGATGACCGAGAGGCGCATCGACGTCACTCCGTGCAGCGGGCCGTGCGGGTGATCTCCACCGCCGCCAGCTCCTCTTCCGCGATGAGCGTCCGCGCTTCTACCGGCGCCTCCCGGACCAGCACCTGCTGCAGGGGCTCGAGCTCCTGCGGGCGCCCGACCACGATCGTGCGGGGTCCCCGGCAGACCACGATCCGGACGGACACCGGGTCGTCGAGCCATTCCACCTGCCGGTTCACATAGAAGAGGAGGGTCTGGTGGTCGCTGATCCGGTAGCCGACCAGCGGGACCCCGGGGCCGAGGGCCTCCCGCACGGCCGCGGCCACGGGCTTGATCGGACGCGCCGCGTCGATCCGCGGCAGGGTCCCGAAGATGAGGAAGGCGCCCAGCACCCACATCGAGCCGGCGGTCATGATGAAGCTGGCCCGGCGCCACCGCACCCCGTAGAGACCGACCGCCGCGGCCAGCCAGGCGGCGAGCACGCCGCCGACGAGCACGAGGTGCGGCCGCAGGTCGGCGAGGGGTCCGGGGTACTTCATGCGCGCGAACAGCGCGATCTCCGCGGCGAAGAGCGCGAGCGCCGCCGCCGTCCCCGCGAACGCCGCGCCCAGCGAACGGCGGGCCTCGCGCTCCCCCCCGAGCGCCGCATCCCACATCGCCCCGATCCCCAGAGCCGCCGCCGGGTACACCGGCAGGACGTAGTTGGGCAGCTTCGTCCCCGCCGCGGTGTAGAAGGCCAGCGTGATCCCCCCCCAGAGCAGCACCAGCAGGCTTCCGTCGCCGGCCCGGCGGCGCAGATGGTACGGCACCATGGCCAGGAGGAACGCCGTCCAGGGGAACGCGCCGATGATCAGCACAGGCCCGTAGTACCACCAGGGCCCGGACTGGCCTTCCACCACGCCCACGAACCGGGTGATGGTGTAGTAGCCGAGCACCGTGCGCACGAAGGGCATCCCGTGGCGCAGCGCTTCGACGGCGTACCAGGGAACGGCGATCGCAGCGTACAGGGCCGCCGCTCCCAGCGCCGCGGCGGCGGGCACGCGGGGCCGCTCCCGGCGCAGCAGCAGAAAGCTCGCCGCCGCGAGCGCCGGAAGGAGGAGAGCCACCGGCCCCTTGGTCAGGGTGCCCAGGGCGGCCCACAGCGCCGCGGCGTACAGCTGCCGGGGATGCCCCGCGCGGACGCGCAGCAGCGCGTACAGCGCGAGGAGCATGAAGGTCACGAGCATGCCGTCGAACACGGCCAATCGCGCGTGCGCGAAGTACTGGAACGTCGAGGCCAGCACGGCCGCGGCCAGCACCGCGGCGCGGGGGGTGAACAGCTCCCGTCCCAGGAGGTAGACGGCGCAGAGGCCGAGCAGGCCGAAGACCGCCGACCAGAGGCGCGCCGTGAACTCGGTGAACCCCAGCACCCGACCGGCGGCCGTGACGAGCCAGATGTACAGCGGCGGGTGGACGAACCAGGGCTGGCCGTTCACGTGCAGCGTGATGGGGTCGCCGGTCTGGAGGATCTCCCGCGCCACCTGCGTGTACTTGGCCTCGTCCTGATCGAACAGCGTGGCGCGGCCGAGTCCAGCGAAGAACAGCACCGCGGCGGCGGCCAGGACGGCGAGCAGGCCGCGCCTCACCGGTCGGCCCGCCGCAGGAGGTAGACGGCGCCGGCGGCCAGGACGGCGTCGGGGAGCCACGCCGCGACGACGGGATGCAGCCGGCCGTTCTGCCCGAGGGTGAGGGTGATGGAGATCATGATGTAGTACCCGACCAGCACGACGATGGTCAGCCCGAGGCCCACCGACGGTCCCGAACGGTGCGGGCGCAGCCCCAGCGGGACGGCGAGGAGGGCGAAGAGCGCCGCGGAGGCCGGCACGGCGAGCTTGTACTGGATCTCGACGACGTACCGGACCGCGCTCTCCCCGGAGCGGTCCAGCATGCGGATGAAGGCGCGCAGCTCGCGGATGCTCATCTCGGAGGGCTCCCGCCGCGGCATCGCGATCTCGCGCGGCGTCCGGCGCAGGGCCAGGATCAGGCGGTCGAAGGTGGTGGCCACGGTGGTGGGGCCCGTGAACAGATACATCGTGCCGTTCAGGAACACCCACTCCCGGTCGAGGTAGGCGGCGCGCGGCGCCTCGATGACGCGGACGAGGGCCCCCTGCTCGAACTGGTTGACCACGACGCCTTCCATCACGCCGGTTTCCACGAGGAAGCGGCGCGCGTAGTACACGGACTCGATGCCTTCCTGCTGGTCGCGGAAGAGCACCTGCTCCTGGACGGGAGCGGCGGGCGCGTTGAGGGCGCGGTTGAAGGCGCGGCGGTAGCGGTCCTCCGCGCCCGGGACGAGGACCTCGTTGAACAGCAGGGTGAGGGCGCTGACGAGCAAGCCCGCGATGAGGACCGAGAGGGCGATCCGCCCGAGGCTGATGCCCCCGGTCCGCATCGCGGTGATCTCCTGCCCGTCGCTGAGCCGCGCCACGGCCATGAGGCTGGCCATCAGCATCGCCATGGGGAAGCTGAAGGCCAGGAAGTACGGCAGGCGGTACACCAGCAGCTCGAGGGCCGCGGAGAACGGCGCGCCCTGCTGCAGCACGAGGCGGGCCAGGAGGAACAGGTGGTTGATCAGCAGCAGCAGGCTGAAGACGGCCACGCCGAAGAGGAAGAGGTCGCGCAGGTGGCGCCAGATGTACCGGTCGAGGATGGGCACGGGCATCGCGCTCACATCTCGAACCGCTGGCCCAGGAACACCCGCCGGACCTCCGGGTCGGCGAGGACCTCGGCGGCGCTGCCTTCCAGCAGCACGCGGCCCTCGTTGATCACGGTGGAGCGGTCGGTGATGGCCAGGGTGTCCCGGACGTTGTGGTCGGTGATGACGATGCCGATCCCGCGCGTGCGCAGGTAGCGGACGACGTCCTGGATCTCCGAGACGGCCAGCGGGTCCACGCCGGTGAACGGCTCGTCCAGCAGCACATAGGACGGACGCATCGCCAGGACGCGTGCGATCTCGACCCGGCGCCGCTCGCCGCCCGAGAGCACGCGGCCGCGCTGGCCTCGCAAGTGGGCCAGCCCGAACTCCTCGAGCAGCCGGTCGAGCGTGTGCTGCCGCTCGGCCGGCGGGGTGCGGTTCGCCTGAAGGACCATGAGGATGTTCTCCTCCACGGTGAGACCCCGGAAGACGGAGGGATCCTGCGCCAGATACCCGATGCCCCGGCGCGCCCGGGCGTGCACGGGCTGGCTGGTGAGCGGATCTCCGTCCAGGGAGACAGTCCCGCCGTCCGGCCGCACGAGCCCCACGATCATGTAGAAGGTCGTCGTCTTCCCCGCCCCGTTGGGACCGAGCAGGCCGACGATCTCCCCGCGCTGCACGCGCAGGGACACGCCGTTCACCACGGTACGGGGGCCGTACCGCTTGACGAGCCCATCGGCGACCAGGATCCCGTCCGTCATCGGTCGGGGTACAGCGTGATCGCGGCCGCGCCGCTGGCGGTGACGCGGCGGCGGCGGAGGTCCACGATGATCGTCGCGGCCCGCGTCTCGTTGGGGCCCTGCCGCAGCACGGCACCGCCGGAGAACGTGGCCGTGGCCACGCGCCGCTGCAGAACGATGCGCGGGGCGCGGCCTTCGAGATCCTCGCGGACCAGACGGGCGCCCTCGTCCGCGACGACCTCCTCGCGTCCGGTGAACGCCTCCACCCGCCCCGCCTCCAGCGTGCCCTCGGGCGCGCGGGCGGTGACCCCGCCCTCGGCCAGCACCCGGCCCTCCCCCATCCAGGCGGTGATGCGCGGAGCCGTCACGGCGAGGGCCGCGTCACGGTAGGTCACCCCGCCCGCCGCGCGGACAAGCTGCGTCCGTGTCTCATACGTCAGGGCCTCGGCCTCGATAACCGCCTCGCCTCGGCGCACCGAGACCGGGCTGCCCCGCAGCGTCCACACCCCGGTCGCGTCATCCAGCTCGGCGTAGGTCGCGCCGCTGACCTCGATGGGCGGGGAGGCCTGAGCCCGGAGCAGACCCGCGGCCAGCGCGATCAGGGCTGCCGTGAGGCACCACCGGCGCAGGGCGGCCATAGCCCGCTACTCCGTCACCCGCACGACGACGTTCCCCGAGAAGCGCGGCTGCGACAGCGCCGCGTCGGTGCGCAGCTCGTCCGCCCGGATCGAGACCCCCGGCTGGTCGAGGCGAACGTCTCCCGACGCCGTCAGGGTCCCCGGCCCCGCCGCGTAGCGCAGCCGCGAGGCCCGCAGCGTGCGGCCGTCCTGCGCGCGCACCGTGACCCCTCCGGTCAGCTCCACGTCCCGCGTGGCGACGTCGAGCACGGCCGAGGGCGCGCGGAACGCCAGCTGCGGCTTCCCCGCCGAGTAGAACTGTCCGGTCACCGACGTCATGATGAGACGCCTCCGCGAACGGTCGACTTCCAGCGTCTGGGCCTTCAGGTCCCATACCCGCCGGCCCTGCTGGTCCGCCCCCGAGAGATTCGTGCCTTCGATCTGGAGGAACGGGGACTCCTGGCCGCGGCCCGGATCGGAAGCGGGCGGCGCGGGCGCCGCAGTGGGGGGCGGCGAGGGTTCCGCGGCAGGGGGCTGCGCCGGGCGGCCGTCCCACCAGCGGCCGATGACCACACCCGCGGCGAGCACGGCGGCGAGCGCGATGAGAGCGGCCAGGCGGGAGCGCGTCATCGTCGCACCGGCACGCGATGCGGTTTCATCTTATCGCCCGCCTTCGGCCGCCGCAACGTGACCGGTCAGGCGCAGCACTTCGGCGGCCGCGCGCGAGGCGGCGCCGGGGGGGCCCAGGCCGGAGGCCACGGCGAGCAGCTCCGCGCGCATCGCCTCCCGCCGAGACGGCGCGCGCAGCAGCGCGAGCAGCTCCGCGGCGAGCGCCTCCGGCGTGAGCCTGTCCTGCAGCAGCTCGGGGACGATCTCGCGTCCGGCGAGGATGTTCGGGAGCGCGGCGAGGCGCACGGTGACGACGCGGGTGACGATCGCCCAGCTGAGCGCGGGCAGCCGGTAGACGCCGACCATCGGCACGCCCAGGACCGCGGCCTCGAGCGTGGCCGTGCCGGTGGAGGCGGCAAGAACGTCGGAGGCGCGCATCGCGGCGTGGCTCTCCTCGACGACGCGCACGGGCGAACGCCGCTCTTCCACCTCCCGGCGCACCTCGGCGCCGATCTCGCCGGAAGGAACCGGCAGCACGAAGACGGTGCGCGGCTCTGCGCGCTCCACCAGCTCGGCGGCCCGCAGCAGCACCGGGAGGTGGGCGCGGATCTCCTGCAACCGGCTGCCCGGGAGCAGCCCCACGACGTAATGCCCGGACGGCAGACCGAGCTGCGCCCGCGCCTGCGCGGGCTGCGGCACGCGCGCGGCGAGATCGACGGCGGGGTGTCCGACGAAGACGACGTCGGCGCCGGCAGCAGTGTAGGCGTCGGCTTCACGGCGCAGGAGGGCCAGCAGATGCATCCCGACGCGGGCCACCTTGCGCGCGCGGTCCCCGCGGCGCACCGACACCATCGGCGGCGCGTAGTAGGCCACCGGCGCGAACCCGCCCAGGCGCTCGGCCAGCCGGAGGTTGAAGGCCGCGAAGTCGATCAGGACGAGCACGGCGGGGTGCGCCGCGCGCACCGCCGCCTCCACCCGGGCGAGGCGCCGGAGGTACGTGCGGATCCGCAGCAGCGGCTCGACGTATCCGATCACGCCCCAGGCCGTGCTGTCCTCGAGGACGCGGACCCCGGCGGCGGCCATCCGCGCGCCGCCGACCCCGAGCAGCGCCGCAGCCGGGGCCAGGCGCCGGATCTCGGTGGCGAGCTCAGCGGCCAGTATGTCCCCGCTCACCTCGCCGGCCACGAGGAAGATGGTGGGGGCGGAGATGGACACGTCAGGCCGGGATCCGGACGCCGAGGATCGCGATCCCGGACCGGTCCGCAAGCCGGAGGCTCTCCTCCCGATCGAGCAGCAGAGTCCTCTCCGCCTCCACGGCGAGGACGCGGCCGCCGGCGTCGGCCATCGCCGCCAGCGTGCGCGGCCCGATCGCCGGGAGATCGAACCGCTCATCCTGCCGCGGGCGCGCCGTCTTCACGACGACGACGCCCCGGACGAAGCCGCCGCCCCGCCGGATCGTCTCGTCGGTGCCTTCCGCTCCCTCCACCGCGAGCACCACGCCGGCCTTGAGCACGACCGTCTGCCCGAACTCCAGCGCCGCGGCCGTGCGTGCGACCCGCATCCCCAGCTGCACGTCGGCCTGCTCGGCCTCCGTGGGCGCCGAGCGCGTGAGCACGCCTTCTTCAACCCGCAGGTGGCCGAGGAACTCCAGAGGGCTGGCCACCGCGATCCCGGCCCGCTCGAGCAGCCCGAGGCCGACCTCGAACACGGTCTGATCGCCGCGCTCGCCTGAGGCGCCGGCCAGCGTGCGGAAGGCCTCGTCACCTTCGCCGACCAACCGCGCGCGGGAAACCGTTCCCGCGAACAGCACCCGGCGGGCGCCCCCCGCGGCGAGCAGCTCGAGGATGCGCCGGATCTCGCCGAAGCCGGCGCGGTGGGACTCGTCGGCGACGCGGCCGAGAGCCGCGCCGTCGCCTTCGACCGTGATGGCCAGAACACGGTGGCCGGCGGCCTGCGCCGCCCGCGCCAGCAGGACCGGCAGGTCGCCTTCGCCCGCGATCAATCCGATGACGTCTCGCCCGCCCACCGTACGATCCCCCGTTCGTGGCTGCCGCTCCTGACGAACGCGATCACCTCGGCCACGAACGGATCGGCGCCGAGGTCTGCCTGCAGCCGCTCCACCGCATGGGGCACGGTGAGCCCGGAGCGGAACAGCAGCGTGAACGCCTGCTTGAGGGCGCGCCGGTGCGCCGGCGCTACGCCGGCCCGGCCCAGGCCCACGACGTTCAGCGCGTGCGCCCGCGCCGGCGTCCCAGCCACCAGCACGTAGGGTGGCACGTCCTGCCGCACCATGCTCACCGCGCCCACCATGCCCAGCCGGCCGATGCGCACGAACTGGTGGATCCCGCTGTTCCCGCCCACGTAGGCCTGGTCGTCCACGGCCACGAAGCCGCCCAGCCCCACCCCGCTGGTGATCGTGACGCGGTTCCCGATCCGGCAGTTGTGGTCGATCCGGGCGTAGGACATGATGTAGCTCTCGTCCCCGATCTCGGTGACGGTCTCCTCCCCGTAGCCGCGGCTGACCGTGGCGTACTCGCCGAAGATGTTCCGGTCGCCGATGCGCACGTAGGAGCGCTCACCGCCGTAGCCGCGGTGCTGGGGGCGGCAGCCGATGACCACGCCCGGGGCGATCACGTTCCCGCGGCCGAGCGCCACGTCCGGCTCGACCACCGCGTGCGCGCCCAGCTCGGTGCCTTCTCCGACGCGCACGCGGGGGCCGACCACGGCGAACGGGCCGACGACCACGCCGGCTTCGAGCTCGGCGGACGGATCGACCTGCGCGGTGGGGTGGATCCGGGGACTAGCCAAGAGCCTCTCCCATCACGAAGATGAACTCTCCCTCCGCGGCGACATCGTCGCCCACCAGCGCCCGTCCGCGCAGTCGGCCGCTGCGGCCCCGCAGCCACAGCAGCTCGGCCTGGAGCGTCAGCACCTCGCCCGGCCGCACCGGGCGGCGGAAGCGCACCTCCTCCATCCCGGCGAAGTAAGGCACGCGCCCGACGAACTCCGGACGGCGTAGAGCCAGACACGCCCCGGCCTGCGCGATCGCTTCGACGATCAGCACGCCCGGCATGATGGCCGCTCCGGGGAAGTGGCCGGGCAGGAACCACTCGTCCCCGTGCAGGCGATACGTGCCCACGATCCGCGATTCCTCGACTTCGAGGATCCGGTCCACGAAGAGGAACGGCGGGCGGTGGGGGATGATGCGCATGATGGCGTCAGAGTCGAGTTCCATTCCCTACCCCCTGGCCAGTGTGCGGGCGAGCTCGAGATGCAGGCGGTGGCCCGCCCCGACGGCGATCACGTGCGCGGCGACGGGCCGCCCCAGCAGCGCGAGGTCGCCGAGCAGATCCAGGATCTTGTGCCGCGCGGGCTCGTCCGGCATGCGCGGCGGGCTGAGATAGCCGTCCGGTCCCAGGCCGAGCGCGTTCGCTTCGCTCGCGCCCGCGGCCAGCCCTCGGGCCTGGAGCGCCTCCAGCTCCGCGGCGAACCCCCACGTCCGGGCGCCGGCGATCTCCCGGACGAAGACGCCGTCGGAGAACGCCACGTCGGCGGCCAGCGCCGCGCCGAGCACGGGATGGTGGAGCGGAACGACGTAGGTAACGCGCAGCGCGCCCGCGCCCACCGCCAGCACCGACGCCTCGCCGCCCGCCACCCAGACCGGGGCGGCCGGGCGCAGCGGCGCGACCTCCCCCTCCTGCTCCACGAGCCCCGCTCCCGCGAGGAGGTCGCAGTAGGGGGCGGCGCTGCCGTCGAGGGCCGGCAGCTCCTCGCCGCGGAGGTCCACGCGCAGGCTGGTGATCCCGAGGCCCGCGGCCGCGGCAAGCAGATGCTCCACCGTGCGCACCACGGCGGCTCCACGGCCCAATGTCACGCCCCGCCGCGTATCCGTCACCGATCCCAGACGGCCGGGGATCGGCGGCGCTCCCTCCAGGTCCACGCGGCGGAAGACGATCCCTGCGCCCGCCGGACCGGGAGCGCAGGTCACCTCCGCTTCGCTCCCGGTGTGGATGCCGATCCCTTGGATCGAGACCGGACGCCCGATCGTCCGCCGCTGGAACGGGGCGCTCAAGGGCGCCGCCGGCTCCCCAGCTGCGCGAGGAGCCCGGGCACCCGGTTCAGCGCGGCCTGCAGCTTGAGCTGCTCGCGATGCGGCCGGGCAGGCTGTCCCGAGACCACCGCGCCTGCCGGGACGTCGCGGGTCACGAGCGCCTTCGCCAGGAGCCGGGCGCCGGCGCCCACCGTGACGTGATCTGCGATGCCGACATGGCCGGCGATGAGCACGTCCTCGCCGACGGACGCGCTGCCCGCGATGCCGACCTGGCCGGCGATCATCGCCCGGGCGCCGATCGTCACGTTGTGCGCGATCTGGACGAGGTTGTCGATCTTGGCCCCCTCGCCCACGCGCGTGGCGCCGAGCGTCCCGCGGTCGACCGTCGTGTTCGCGCCCAGCTCGGCATCGTCCTCGATCACGACGGTGCCGACATGTGGGATCTTCACGGGGGAGCCGTCCTGCTCCGCATAGCCGAAGCCGTCCGCGCCCACCACCACGCCGCTGTGCAGGATGACCCGGGCTCCGATCGTGCAGCCGTCGTACACCGTCACGTGCGGATGGAGGATCGCGCCGTCGCCCACGCGCACCGACCGGCCGAGCACGCAGAGCGGGTGGATGACGGCGCCGTCCCCGACCGTGGACCCTTCTCCGATCACGGCGCACGCGCCCACCGCAACGTCCGCGCCGAGGCGCACGCCGGGGGCGATCACCGCCGTGGCGTGAATCCCCCGCGGGCCGGGCGGGCCGGGATGGAGCAGGGCGATCGCGCGGGCGAAGGCGAGCCGCACGTCGGGCGCTTCGATGGACGGCAGCCGGGTGGAGGCCAGCGAGGGAGGCAGGAGGAGCGCGGAAGCGCCGCTGGCCTCGGCGCGCGCCAGGATCCGGGCGTCGGCGACCATGACCAGCGCGCCGGGCCCGGCCTGTGTCCACTCCGCGACGCGGGAGACCTCCACGTCCCCGGCCCCCCGCACGGCCGCCCCGATCGCCGCGGCGAGCGCGCTGAGTCTCACGGCCCCTCCGCTACTTCAGCTGCGCGATGACGTCGTCGGTCACGTCGATCCCGCCGAGGTTCACAGACTCCTTGACCAGGACGATGCGCAGCCGGCGCCGCTTCGCCACCTGCTGGACCGCCTCCCGGATCCGATCGTTCAGCGTCGTCTCCAGGGACTGCTTCATCTCGGTGAGGTCCTTGAGGTAGCTCTGCCGGCGGGCCTCGAGGTCCTCGGCGCTGAGCTGCCCCGACAGCAGGCGCAGGTCGGCGGCCATCGCCTTCTCGCGATCGTCCAGCTGCCGCTGGTAGGTCAGGGCGAGGACGCTCTCCCGCAGCACGCGGCGCGACTCCACCACCCCGACGCGGGGCGCGGTGCAGGCGGATGCGGCGGCCGCGGCGAGCACGAGGGCCACCGCCGCGAAGCGGCGCAGCGGCATCACCGGTGGATCCGGCGGATCACGTCCGCCGTGAGCTCGACGACCGCCTGGCCCCGGCTGGCCACGTAGCGCGTGACCACGACGTCCACCTGCTGCGCCTGCGCGATCGCGGCCACCTCGATCTTGACGTCGGCGAGGATGGCGTCCTCCAGGCGGGCGCGCTGCTGCTGCAGCGCGGCGAGCTCGGCCTGCAGCTGCGCCGCCCGGGAGCGCGCGTCCCGCGTCTGGGCCTGCTGCCGGCCGGCCATGGTCGCCTCCGCGGAGGCGATGAGCTCGCGCCGGCGGCGCTCCATCCGCTCGCGGAACGCGCGCTCCCGCCCGGAGGCCTCGCCGGCCAGCTCTGCTTCCAGCGCCCGCTGCCGCGCTTCGATCAGCCGCTGGCCTTCGGCCATGTGGGCGGCGTGCTCGGTGGCGAGCCGCGCGTTCACGTCCGCCTCGAGCGCCTGCTGGATCTCCTGGAACCGGCGCTCGGTCTCGTCGTTCTTCTCGCGGATCCGCTCCTCGCGCTCCTGCGAGAGCGCCTGGAGCTGGCGGAGAATCTGGCGCCCCTCCTCCTCCGAGCGGAGGCCGGCCACCTCGGCGCGCAGGCGTAGGTTCAGCAGCGGGTAGCGGTACTCATCGCTGATCGCCTGCTCCGCCGCGCGCAGCTCGGCCTGCAGCTCGGCGCGCTTGGCGTCCAGCTCCTCCCGCGCGCCCTGCTCCATCTCCTTGCGCACGGCCGCGAACTTGGCTTCCTGCGCCCGCGTCACGTCGTCGCTGTAGGCCTTGAGGGCTCGCGTGCGCTCCTCCCGCATCACGTTGAGCTCACGCTCGAACGTCTGGCGGAGGCGCGCCGCCTCCTCCCGCAGCATGCGGTCCAGATCGGCCTGGGAGATCGGCGGCTCCATCGGCGCCATGGCAAGCTCGGACTCTTTGAGGGCGGCGCGCTTGATCAGCGCGTCCAGCTCTTTCCAGCGGGGGTGCTGATGGGCCACGGCCTCGAGGTCGACGATGCCCACGCGCATGGTGCGGGGCGGGGCCGCCGGACCGGACGAGGGGGACACGCGCTGCGCCGACCGCCCGGCGCAGCCCCCCAGGGTCGCGGCCAGCGCACCGGCAGCGAGAAGGACTGCGAGGCGCATGCTACCGTCCGGTGAGCTGCGCCACGACGGCGTCCGTGAGATCGGTGCCGCCGTAGAGGACGACGGTGCGGTCGAGGACGATGCTCACGCCGCGGTCCGCGGCCACCTTCTCAACGGCCTGGCGGATGTCCTTGTCCAGGCCGCTGAACAGCTCCTCGCGCTTGGCCAGGAACTGCTGCTGCAGCTGGCGGTCCAGCTCCTGCCGCTGCACCGCGCTGAGCCCGCGGCTGCGCTGCTGGAATTCCCGCTGCTTGGCCTGGAAGAACTCCTGCAGAGCGCGCTCCGAGGACGCCCGGCGCGGGTGCCCTTCGAGCGCCTTCTGCATATCGACGTAGCCGATCGAGAACGACTGGCCGACGGCGGGAGCGCCCGCCCAGACGGCGAGCACGACGACGGCGGCGATCACGACGGCGCCCGCCGCCGCGAGCCACCAGGGGGCAATCTGCTTGCCTCGGATCTGCATCACAGCCCTCCTTGCCTGTGCGCGCACGGACGCGCCCCTACCATTCTACTTGACGCAGTCAATCCGTGGTCGTTCCCTGCTTCCGCCCTGGCCCGTGCGTTTCCTACAGGTTGCTGATCAGGCGCAGCCACCACTCCCCGCGCGAGGTCGCGACGAGCTCGCCCGACAGGAACGCGTTGAACCGGTAGACGAGCGCGCCTTCGAACGTGTCGCCGGGCAGAAGCCAGGCCGCGCGCACACCGGTATCCAGCCCCAGGCGGATCGTGGTCCAGATCCGGCTCTCCCGCGCGATGACGGCGTACGACGCGCCCAGGGTGATCGAGGGCGTGAGATCCACCGCCGTCCCCGCGTGCCAGTCCATCGACAGCGTGTTGGGTACGAGATGGACCTCGCCGAACACTTCGACCCGCGGGTGGACGAGGCGGCCGAGGTGCCCCACCAGGGCGGCGCCGGGGGCGCGTGGGCCCACGTTGAGCTGCGCCTCGACCCGGCCGCGGTACAGCAGCGACTCGGCCACCACGATCACGTAGGTGGTCTCCCCCGCGTCCAGGGCGGCGCCGGCGACGACGCCGTACTGCAGCGCGGGAGGGTAGCGGGCCAGATCGTCCCGGATGAACTGCGCCAGCTCCGCGGCATGAGCCTGCGCGAAGGCGACCGGCAGGTCCCGGAGGAAGCCGGCCATCGAGGCCACCGCTGGACCGTGCTGATCCAGCAGCATCGTGGGCACGGACGAGGAACGGAAGCGCACCCCGACGTTGCGGATCAGGCGCGTGTCCCGGGGCCCTACCCGGACCGCCACCTCCGCCGATTCCCCCGACGCACCGGCGCCGATCGCCGCGGTGAACCCGGGCAGCGCGGCCTCCACGGGGACCGCGGCCCGCGCCTCCAGCAGCGGGGCCGCCCAGGCGAAGGCCGCGGCCGGAAGCCCGAGGTAGAGCGCGCGGATCTCGGGGGCGGCGCGCTCCGCGAGCAGCCTGGCGGCGAGGGGACGCACGCGGTCGTGAATGGCCCCCAGGTCGGGGACGACCGCGACCTCGCGCACCACGGGGGGGAGCGGCCTGATCTGGGCTTCGACCACGGCTACGGCGCCGGGCTGCACCATGACGGGATCGAGCACGTAACCGGTCGCGACGCTGCCCACCACCTCGGCGATGGTCGCGGCCAGCTGGGGGGCGCGTGGGATGAGCTGGTCGGCGGGCCGCCCGATCAGCAGGCGGTCGGCCACGCTCTGCACCGTGGCCGTGAGGCGCTCCTGGATGGCCGGGTGGGGCGCCGGCACGGCGATGACGATCCGCAGCTCCACGCGCTGCACGACCGCCTGCGCTGCCGCCGGGGCGGCCGCAGCGAGGAACACCACCGCCGCCAGGAGTGCCGGCCCGCGTCGCCGCGGGCGGCGGCTCAGAACGGTGCGCCCAGGGAGAACCAGGTCTGCCGCCCCTCGGGGCCAAACGCGAAGTCGATCCGGATCGGCCCGACCGGCGTGTTGATCCCCACCCCGAAGCCGTAGCCCATCTTCAGATCGGTGAAGCCCATGGGCGCGTTGCCGGCGTCCACGAAGAGGATGCCCTGGAGATCGCCGAGCGGCTTGATGATGGTGCCCAGCGAGAAGCGGTACTCGAGGTTGACGACGGCCATGCTGTTGGCCCGGAAACGGCCGGCCGCGTACGAGCGCACGGTGCTCGGCCCTCCCAGCACGAACTGCTCCTGCACGGGGAGGATGCCCGAGGCCGCGCCCAAGAACAAGTGCGCGACGAACGTCGTGGAGCCCCAGGCCGGGAAGACCCGCTGCGCGTCCCCGACGTACTTCGCGAAGCCGAAGTCGCTGCCCAGCGCCTGCAGGCCGAACTCCGCGCTGAACGCCAGCTTCGACCCCCGCGTGGGGCGCAGCCGGTCGTCCCGGCTGTCGCGCGTCGCCGAGAAGAGCAGGCTGACCACGCGGCCCGGGGTGAGCAGCGAGGGCGGGACCTCGGGGCTCAACGGATCGGCCGCGTCCCGCGGCAGGAGGATGATGTCGGTCAGCTCGCTCTTCAGCCGCGCCGATCCGATGGTCACGGGATCGAGCGACCGCGAGAGGGTCAGCGTGGCGCCCGACCGCTGCAGGGCGAAGCGGGAGAAGATGGTGGAGCCGCTGTACTCCAGCTCGACCGACGACTGCGAGAAGATCACGAGGTCGAGGGCGGAGCGCAGCGGGTCGAGGAACGGATCGCTGAAGCGGATCGAGTAGTTCGTTACCGGCTGGGCGGTTTGGATGCTGCGCTCGGCGGTGACGGCGAAGGTCTGCCCGAGTCCTTTGTAGTTGCGGTCCCGGTACTCGACGAATCCGATGATTCCCTCGTCCGAGCTGAAGCCGACGCCCCCGCCGATCTGCGCCGTCCGGGCCTCGGTGAGCTCGATGGTCACCACCACGCTGTCGGGGTCCTGCCCCGGCTCCGGCCGCGCCCGGATGGATTCGAACAGCCCGGTGTCGAACAGCCGCTGGAGGTCGCGGTTCAGGGCGTCTGTGCTGAACACCCGTCCCGGAACCGTCTCCTGGATGTGGCGCCGCGCGGTCTGCTCGCGTGTCCGCCGCAGCCCCTCGAACCGGACGGCTTCCACGGTACCCTCCGCGATGCGCACGCGCAGGCGGGCCTGGTCCGGGGCCGTCTCCAGCGGGATGAGCACCGTGTCCACGACCCGGGCGAGCGCGAAGCCCTTGTCCTCATAGAGCTTCTGCACCGCGCGGGTGCCCTCGCGCAGCCGCACAATGTTCAGCACCTCGCCGGCGGGTACCCCCAGCGCCGCGACGATCTCCTGCTGCGGCACCACCGAGGCCCCCTCCACCAGGACCTCCGCGATGACCGGGTTCTCCGTGACGACGATCACTACGCGCACCCCGTCCGCTTCGATCATCGTGCGCGCCGTGACGTCGGCGAAGAAACCCAGCTCGCTCACCGCGCGGATGTCGGCGCGCAGCGCTTCCTCCGAGAACGGAGCCCCCACCCTGGTCCGGGTGATGGCGGCGAGGATGCGGTCGGCGGTGACGTGGCGGTTGCCCCGCACCTCGAGCGCGATCACGGACCGCTCCGGCTGCGGCGGAGGCGCAGGAGGCTGCGCCGGCGCCGGCTGCTGGGGGGCCGGCTGCGGCGGAGGCGCAGGTGGCTGCGGTTGGGCGGGAGGCTGCTGGGCAGGAGGCTGCTGGCCAGCCGCCGGGACCGGCAGGATGGGCAATGTCAGGACGAGCACGGCGACGAGAAGAGGGCGGGCGTACGACAGGTTCAACGACAAGCCTCCTGAGATCTCCGGGTCTGGGTCAGCGGCGAAGCGGATCGGCCCGCAGGGTGTTCCCGGCCGTCAGCACCAGATCGATGAGCTCACGTGGCGAGAGGAAGCCGCTGCTCTGCGCGGGTGCGGAAGGAGACGCCGGAGCCGCGGGCGCAGCCGCGGGAGCGGCGGCCGGGGACGGCGGCGGGATCTGCACGGACGGAGCCGGGGTGGAGGTCACGGCCGGAGCGACCGCGGGCTGCGGCGCCGGGATGCTGCGAACGGGAATCCGCGCCGGCGAAGACCGGACGGCCTTCGGCGCGGGCTGCTCAGCCCCGGACGCCGCGGGTCCGGGATCGGGGAGGACGATGAGGTTCAGCAGTTCCCCGACCGGGGCGCTGAGGCGGACGATGGGCGGCCCCGCCTCCACGGCGGGCGGCGCCTGGGGAGCGGCAAAGCGTACGCCGGCGAGGACGGCCAGAGCGGCGAGCGCGAGCACGGAGACGGCAGGGAGCACCCGCCTGCGACGCGGGGCCACGGGCGCGCCGGCCATCTCCATCGCATGATGCACCTCGGCCTGCGCCAGGACCAGGGTCAGCACGCCGCGGGCAAGCTGGCCATCGGACACCTGCCCGCGGGCCCGAGCCAGCCACTGCTCCGCGAATCCGATCCGGGCGGCGACCTGCTCGCCCGTTCCACCCTGTGTCATCGGCGCTCCTCCATCACGGCCATGCCCTGGACTCCCACGCTCATTAGTATCCATGCGCTTCGCCCCGCTGATGCAGGTCCGCACCGGTCAGCAGGCGCAGCCGGGCCAGCGCCTGCTTCTGGAGCCGATAGAAGTGGGAGACGCTGATGCGCAGCTCCGCGGCCACGCGCCGGGCGTCGCGGGCCTCCACGTAGGTGGCCCGCAGGATCGTGCGCTCCCGGTCGGGCAGCGCATCCAGCATGCTGCGCATCTGCCCCGCCGTCGCGGCGTCCTCCACGGCCAGCAGCGCCGCCTCGGAGGCCGGATCGGCCAGGGCGGCCGCTGCGCTCAGGCTCCCGGCCGTGTCCTGGTCGATCGAGCGCGGCCGGGCGCGGTCGGCCCGCAGGGTGTTCAACACGCGGCCGCGGATGCGGTACGTGGCGAACGTCGAGAACCGCACTCCCCGCTCGTGATCGAACCGCTCCACGGCCTCGATCAGCCCGATCGTTCCCTCCTGGATCATATCCATGAGGAGCCCCTCGGGCGGCCGTACGCGCATCACCACCTTGAACACCAGCGGCTGGTAGCTCTCGATCAGCCGGAGGCGGCTGTCCGGATCGCCGGCGCGGTAGCGGCGCCACAGCTCGCGCTCGTCTCCGTCCGCGAGCAGGGCGACCTTCTGCAGTTCCTTGAGGTATTCGGCGAGCACCGATCACTCCGCGGGAGTTGCCGTGCCGATGCGCAGCGCCCTCTGCACCTTCCTCCCATGCGCGGGGAACTCCTCCCCCGCCCCGGCGCGGGACAGGGCGCTAGAAGCGGTAGGTGATCCGGTAGAGGAACTCCGTCACACCGAAGTTGTCGACGGCGAAGCTGAACATCGTGTTCGGGGAGATGCGCCACTCCAGCGCCCAGATGTTGCGCCGGGGGATGCCGAACTCACTGGTCAGCGTCAGGTAGAGGTCCTTGATCAGCAGCCGGCCGATGCGCAGCGTCAGCGGGTGCACGAAGTCGTATTCGATCGCGAACTCCTCGAGTCCCAGACTCTGCGCGACCGCCCGGCCGACCGATCCGAACAGCGCGCTGCTGAGCTCGGCCCGCAGCACGTTCTCCAGGGTCTCCTCCCCGGCCAGGAGGCGGCTCACGCCGGCCTGACGGGCGAGCCCGGCGACGATCGCGTCGCGGGCGAAGGGGGGGTCCGAGCTGAACGCCAGGTTCAAGGCGTCGGGAGTGCCGGTGACGTGCAGGAAGACGCGGGCCGGCTCGAGCCGCGGCGGCTGCCCGGGGATGGCGGACGGCACCAGTACGTTGACGCGGTCCCGGGTCTCAGCCTGGGCGTCGATGAAGGGCATCACGCCCCGGAACTCGCTGAAGGTCGCGCGGCCCTCGGTGAGGATGAAGGTGTTGTTGAACGCCGTGAAGGCGCCGCGGTCCGCGGTGATCTCCCCCACCAGCCGCGGCTGGCGCCAGCTGCCGCGGGCGTGGACGCCGCCGTCGATCTGCAGACGCAGGCCCCCCACGTTCACCCAGAGGTTTTCGCCGGCCGCGAGGCCCACGTCGAGGGCCGGATCGAGGCCGCTCCGCGGGCCGCCGCCGACGCGCGTCAGGGACGAGACGAAGACGTCCCCCTCCGAAAAGGTGAGCGCGCCGGAGATCTCCGGCCGGGCCATGGTCCCCTCGATGCGCAGACCCGCGTCGATCGCCCCCACGTACAGCGGCTGGGCCTGGATGCGCGCTCCCGCCGCGCGCAGCTCGAAGGCCAGACGCTCAGCGCGGAAGTTCCGGAGCGCGGCCGTCCCGGTGAGCGACACCTCCCCGCCGCCCATGCGGGCGGTGAGGGCAGTCACGCGCAGCTGCTCCTGTGTGAAGGTAACCTGCCCGGCGATCTCCTCGACCGCGGGAGAGACGCCCCGCAGCTTCACCGTCCCCCCGGTCACCGCGAGCGAGCCCTCCAGATCCGGACGGGCGGCCGTCCCGGTGAGCGTGACCCCGCCGGAGAGGGGGCCGGAGGCGCTCTCGACCCTGTCGGTCAGCAGGCCGAGCGCGCTCAGGTCCGCGTCCACCAGCTCCAGGCGCAGGGCGAGCGGCCGGCCCTGATCGAGGCGGAGGCGGGCGGCGTCGACGGGGAGCGTGCCCGTGAGCCGCACCTTGTGGCGGTCCTGCTGCAGGAGCCCGTGCTCGATGTTGAGCTGGCCCCCGCGGTAGAACGCCTGGATCAAGAGCTGGTCGAAGGCGGCGGCGCCGATCGCGCCCTCGGCGGCGCTGAAGGAAAGGCCGACGACGGGATCGCTGCGAGTGCCCGTCAGCTGCAGCGTCACGTCGAACGTTCCCTGCAGCGGCCGGCGCAGGTTGAGCAGCGGGCGCAGCAGGTCCAGGTTGAGCCCGGTGCCGCCGAACTCCACCTCGCTCTCGCCGCGGAGGTCGATGCGGCCGGCCCCCACGAGTTCCCCCTGCTCGAGCTTGATCCGGAAGGTCCGGAGGCTGACCGCCTGGGCGAGGAGGTCCGCGGCGACCGCCGCCTCCTCGATCACGTGGTCGCCCACCCGGCCGCCCGAGAGGCGCAGGTCCAGCCCGGCTCGGGGGTCGCGCAGCGGCCCAGAAACCGTGAGGGTGCCGTCGATCGTGCCGCGCATCGTGATCGGGGTGCGGACGCGCGCCAGACCGAGCAGCGTGGCGAGCTCGCCGCCGGCGGCGGTGACGCGGAGGTCGACCGTCGGATCCGGTCCGGGGCGCAGGGTCCCCGCCAGCGTGAAGCTCCCGCCGTCCTGCTGCAGCGCCAGCGGCGCGAGCTGCAGGCTGCCCCGCCGGTAGCGCACGGCGCCTTCGGCCCGGGTGAACGACTGCCCGTTCAGGACGAGATCGCCGCTGGTCACGGCGGCGGCGATCAGCGGCGCGCGCACCGTGCCCGAGACCGTGCCCGACAGGTTGACGTGGCCCGCGGCCTCCAGCGTCCCGATCCGGATGGCGGCGATGTCCCGCACGTCGAGGTCGGACGCGGCGAAGCTGATGCCGAGCCGGCCGTCACGCCCGACGGTGCCCCGAGCGGTGAGGGTGGACGAATTGGCCTGGGCGTCCAGCCGCTCGATGACGAGCTCCGCACCCGTCCAGCGGAAGACCCCGCCGGCCCGGTCCACCGGCTGGCCCTCGATGCGGCCGCCGACCAGCTCGACCGTTCCCGCGGCGACGGGCTTCTGCATCGAGCCGGAGATCTCCGCCGCCCCGGACAGCGTGCCGCTCATCTCGACCGGCAGACCCGCGATCTCCATCAGGCGCGCGGCGGGGACGTCGGACGCGGTGACATTCAGATCCAGCAGGCCGGGATGCGTCCACTGCAGGGTGCCGGCGGCCGAATAACGGGCCGGCCCGTCCGTGAGGAGGAGCCCGGGCGTGCTCAGTCCGGAGGTGGTCACACGGATCGGGCCTCGTGCGCTGTCAAAGGGGATGGGACCGAAGGCGCCCCCGCGGGCGCGGATCCCGGCGTCGAGCACGGGCGCGCGCAGCGTGCCCTCGACATGGCCCTGCACGTCCGCGGTCCCCGAGAGCCAGCGGGCGAAGCCGAAGCGCCGCGCGACCGCGCGCAGATCGAGGTCCAATCCCGTGAGGAGGACGTTGATCGCACCGGAGCGCTCAACGGCGCCGAAGGCGTGGAGGCGGGAGGGGCCGCTGCGGGCGTCCAGCCGGTCGATCTCCACCCGACCGCGGTCCGTCCCGGCGATGGCCTCGAGCCGGTCGAAGGCGACGCCGAGCACACGCCCGGGTCCGACCGACACGCGGCCCTGCGCCAGGAGGCCGCCCGGATCGCTCGCGGCGACGACGAACCCGCTGGCGGTCCCGCGCAGCGTAGGATCGGCGCTGAGGCCCGCCCGGGTCAGGGAGGCCAGCTCGACCGAGCGCGCGTCGGCGAGGACGAAGAAGCGGTCGCGCTCGAGGTCCAAACGGAGGTGTCCGAGCAGACGGCCGCCACCCGCGGCGGCCGACACGTCATCGAAAACGAGCACTCCTCCGTAATAGGAGAACCGCCCCGACGCATCGGCGAAGACCTGGTCGTCGATCCGCCCGGCCGCATCTACGATCTCCCCCTCCAGCCGCGGGGAACCGAAGGGCCCCACGATCCGCGCATCGCCCCCGGCGCGGCCGGAGAGCTGGACGCGGGCGCGGGGGAAGAGCACTTCCTGCAGCGTATGCAGATCGAGCGCTTCGGAGCGGAGGGCAAGGTCGAGGTAGACGCCGGCATGGTGGCCGATGCTGCCGCGCACCCACAGCGGCGAGGCGTCCAAGGCCAGGGTCAGGCCCTCGGTGGCCACCCCCAGATTATCCACGGCCAGCGGGCCGTCGATGTCGGAGAGCAGCGTCCCCTGCGGCAGCAGCAGGGCCCGTCCGTCGCGCAGCCGGAGCGTGCCGCGGTAGTCGAGGGCGATCGTCGACCGCCAGCGCGAGGCGAGCAGATGCAGCGTGCCGTCGAACGTCCCGCCGCTCCACTCCAGCCAGGGCAGCCGGACGATGTACGGCCCCCAGAAGTCGACCGACCCGCCCCGGGTCGTGAGATCAAGGTCGAAGGTCCCCCGGCCCAGCGTGGCCTTCCCGACGACGCGCGCCGTCGCCGGCGTGCGGCCGTCGGTGTTGACCATGTCGAGGACCAGGCCGACCTCCGGGGAGCCGCGGAAGTCGAGGGTGCCGGAGATCCTGTCGAAGTGCGCGCCGAACGGGGACGGCGGATTCGGACCGGCGCGCTGCGGAAGGCGGAGGGCGTCCGAGAAGACCAGGCTCCCTTCCACCACCTCCACCTGACCGCGGAAGGCCACCGCGCTGAGCTGGTCCTGCTGGCGCGAGAGGAGGTCGGCGTAGTTCCAGCGCCCGGTCGTGTCGCGCGCCAGAACCAGCAGCGGACGCTCCAGGATGATGCGGTTGATGCTGGGGCCGATCCCGCGGCGGCGGGCCAGGTCGCGCAGCAGGCGGCCGGAGTCGAAGATGATCGTGATCCGGGGGGCGGCGAAGAGCGGACCCGTCGCCACTCCGGGCGGACTGCCGATGCGCACGCCGGACAGGACGATCCCCCGGAAGGGATCGCCGCCGATCGCGTCGACCTGGACCTCGCGGCCCAGCGCGCGGGATGCCGACTCCACGACGCGGGCGCGGGTAGACTCCACCAGAGCCCCCGTGCGCGCCAGCCACCACACTCCGGCGGCGAGCGCGACCACGAGGGCGGCGGCGGCGACGAGGATGTACGACCTGCGCATCCGTTAACCTGAGGTGCGTATGTTCCGCCCGGCGAGCGATCCGCCGCTGCGTAGCTGGGACCCGGCCCCTTCTACCTCATTCCCGTCCCGGCCCGGCTTCGGACCTCCCTCAGCGCACCAGGACGGGGATCTGGATCTCGCCCTGGATCACCCAGTCGGTGCGGATGATCCGGCCCGCGAAAACGTCGAACTTCAGGAACTCGGCGCCGTCGCTGGGCAGCCCGAAGGGCACCAGGCGGATCAGGACGTCGGTGTTCTTCCCGAAGTCCTCGAACAGCGTGATCGCGTCGTCGATGGAGTCCACCGGGCTCGGCGAGGGCTCGCGCAGCAGGAACTGCAGCACCCGGTCCTCGAGCGAGAACTCCACCGGGATGTCCGGCCCGGCCGATCCCACCACAAGAACGGCCGGACCGCGCGGGAAGTTCCGCGGCACGGACACGTCGATGACGCGGGAGTTGATCGTCTCTTCCTGGAAGGGCCGGACGTTCAGGCGCACGCGCAGCGTCTCGCCCGGCGCGAGCTCCCGGCGCTCCACCTGGGCGTCGACCAGCGCCGCGGTCTGCCGCTTGCCGGTCAGGGTGATCTCCACGCTAACGTCGATCGGTTCGATCTGCGTCAGGTCGTTGTAGAGCAGGAAGTTCAGCGCCTCGGGCATCTCCAGCAGGGAGGCCAGGGCGATGTCGCGGCTATTGTAGAAGATGTTCGTGCGCGTGATCACGCGGGGCAGCCCCTTCCCCCGCAGGCTGATCGCGACCTTGGCCGTGCCGCCCCCGAGGACCGCGTCGCGCGAGCGGTCGACCGCGGTGAGCGCCATCGCCGTGGCGAAGACCTTGGCCAGGTCGGCGCGCCGGACGACCTGCGTGCCCTTCTCCACGCGCACGCCGGTGTCCTCATCGACCACGGTCACGCGGACCGCAAAGAGCCGGGGCATCTGGCCGAGGATCCCGCGGATCGCCGGCCCCCGGTCCTGGTCGATCTTGCCGATCATCTTGCCGAGGTTGCCTTCCTTGAAGGGACGCTCCAGGGTGCGCACCACGGTGACGATGTCCGAGGCGGTCAGGACGTACTCCACGGGGCCCAGGTTCTCCCAGGGATGACCGCAGATCAGCAGCTTGTTCCCCACCCGCAGCGTCGCGGTGCAGATGCCGCCGAAGCTGAGATCACCCTGAGCCTGGAGGACGCCGACCGAGCTGCCGTGCGTGATGGCCTCCGCCTTGAAGTCGGTCGGTTCGGCCCCGCCCTGGAGGAGCGGCTGCTTCAGGCCCAGCGCCCGCTCGACGAGCCGGAACGCCCGGGGCGAGAGGCCGGAGGCCGTGGTGGGGAAGGTGGCGGGGATGAAGGCGCTCACGCCGCCCATCGCGCGCTCCACGGACCGGGCCTGCTCCGCCGTGTCGGCGATGACGACGCGGTCGACGAGCCGCCCGCCCACGCGCAGCGGCGCCGGCGCGGCGAAGGTGCGGGGCCACGCCGATGCGGGCGCGCCCGCGGGCAGGTCCAGCACGCGCAGCATCTCCTCGATCGGGGTGGCCAGGGCCAGGTCGCGCTTGTCGGGCTGGAAGAGGTAGCCGGCGCTGAGCGCGCCGACGAGCTTGCCGTTGATGTACAGGGGGCTGCCGCTCATCCCGGCGGCCGTGCCGCCGGACCGGTCGGCGACCGGTCCGCTGATCCGGAAGAGGATGAGATG
>DASUAK010000223.1:0-2860 GCA_035763845.1 bacterium
GCGGCCTGCCACCAGACCACCGGCCAGGCCGGGCGGGAGGGAGCTACAGCTGTGCCCATGGTCTCCACGGCAGAGCGCGGCGCTCGATCGCGTCCAGGGCCAGCGTGGCCACCCAGCCCAGGACCGCGGTCACGAGCAGCCCGGCGAACATCGTCTCCACGTCGAAGATCTGGTAGGACTGCCAGATCAGGAAGCCGATGCCGGCGTCCGAGCCGAGCAGCTCGGCGCCCACGATCACGATGAGGGCGAAGCCCATCCCCAGCTTCAGGCCGGTAAAGATCGCCGGGAGCGCGCCGGGCCAGGCCACCGTGGTGAAGACGGCGCGCCCTCCGGCCCCGTATGCCCGGGCGATGCTGAAGTACACGCGGTCGAGCCCCGTCACCCCCGCCATCGTGTTCAGGAGCACGAGGAAGAAGATGCTGAGCGCGACGATGCTCACCTTCGACGCCTCGCCGATGCCCAGGTAGAAGATGATCAGCGGATAGACGGCGATCTTGGGGATGGGATAGATCGCCGCGACGAGGGGCATCATCAGCGCCCGCACCGAGCGGTTCAGCCCCATGGCCAGTCCGAGCGCCACGGCGGGCACCGCGCCGAGGAGGAAGCCGGCGAGGATGCGCCGCAGGCTGATCGCCAGGTGATGGGGCAGCTCGCCGCTGCGGGTCAGCTCGAACACCGTTACCAGGACCGCGCTCGGCGGCGGCACGTACCGGGGGTCGAGGACGCCCGTGCGGCTGAGGACCTCCCACAGCCCGAGCAGCAGGATCGGTGAAGCGGCGGTGAGCCAGCGCTCGCTCCGCACCGTCATGCCCCTCCCGCCAGCACGACCTCGTCGCGCAGCTCGTCCCACAGCCGCGCGCTGAGCGCTCCGTAAGCGGGATCGCGTCGGATCTCGCGGAAGTCACGCGGCCGCGCGAATGGAACCACTACCTCTGATTTGATGCGCCCGGGACGCGCCGTCATCACCAGCACGCGGTCGGCCAGGCGGATCGCCTCGTCGAGGCTGTGCGTGACGAACAGCACGGTCTTCCGGTCGGATTGCCAGAGGCGCAGCAGCTCGTCCTGCAGCAGCAGACGGTTCTGCTCGTCCAGGTTGGCGAACGGCTCGTCCATCAGCAGCACGTCGGGATCTACGGCCAGGGCCCGGGCGAGGCTCACGCGCTGGCGCATCCCTTCCGAGAGCTGATGCGGATAGGCGTCGGGGAAGCCCCGCATGCCCACCTGCGCCAGCAGCCCGCGCGCCCGCTCCCGCGCCTGCGGCCGCGCGGTCCCGAGGATGCGCAGCCCGTACTCGACGTTTTCGAGGACGGTGAACCACGGGAAGGTGCTGATGCCCTGGAAGACCAGCGCGATGGGCAGACGCCCGTTGACGCGCGGGGGCACGGTCACCGACCCGCGCGTGGGGACAAGCAGGCCGGCGAGGATGTGCAGCAGGGTCGTCTTGCCGCAGCCGCTTGGGCCGATCAGCGCGCAGAACTCTCCCGGACGGATGGCGAGCGACACGTCCGCGAGCGCCGTCACGCTCCCGCCTGACCCCTCGAAGACGTGCGTCAGGTCCCGCACCGCGACAGCGGCGGCGCCAACCTCGTGGGGCTGCACCGTCACCGTCATCTCGCCGTGAACGGCCCCACGATCTTCAGCGCCGCGGCGACGAAGGAGGTGTCGATGTACTGCCTGGGCTCGAGGGCCTTCTCGTACGTCAGCGACCCGCGCTTCTTGAAGAAGTCCTGCAGCCGCTTGAAGTCGTTGAAGTTCATCCGGCCGTCGGGCTCGTGGAAGGGCGGCGCCGCGCGTTTGACCACCGCCGCCGGGACATTCGTGTACTTCTGGACGATCGCGGCGATGTCGTCGCGCTTGTAGCCGTCGCCGTAGAGGTCCCGGCTGGCCCGCAGCCAGGCAACCATGAACCCCACCGCGGCCTGATGCTGCTCGCGCATGAACTGGCCGCTGTAGTACAGCGCGGTGACCTGCACGCCGTTGACGAAGTCGTCGCTCAAGCGGACGATCTGTCCGCGGTCCTCGGCCAGCGTGGCCAGCGGCTCGCCGAGCAGGCCCGCGGCGATGGCGCCGTTCTCCAGGGCGGCCGGGACCTCGGGGAAGTTGACGGCGACGACCTGCACGTCCTCCATGGAGAGGCCGCCGCGCAGCAGCGCCGCGTTCAGCCAGAACTCGGTGGCCGACCCCAGGACGTTCACCGCCACGCGCTTGCCCCGCAGATCGCGCACCGAGCGGATCTGGCCGCTGTCGTACGCCTTCTTGCTCACGACCAGCGGCGTGCTCACGGGAGGCTTCTCCATGTGCACCGGGCCGACCACTTTGAAGTCCAGGCCGCGCGCGGCGGCGTTGAACAGCGCGGCACCCAGGCCGCCCACGACCACCTCGGCCCTGCCGCTGGCCAGGACCACGAAGGACGAGACCCCGCCGGGCGTGCTGACCAGCTCGACGTCGAGCCCCTCCCGCGCGAAGTACCCTCGCTCGATCGCCACATACAGCGGCGCGAAGATGAGCACCGGGACATGTACCACGCGCAGCTTTGTGCGCGTGGCGCTCTGGCCTGTGGCCGCCGCGGGAGAAGCTACCGCTGTCACGGCAAGACAGATGACCGCTCCGGCAAGGATCCTGAGCACACCGCTGCTCATGCAAACCTCCATGCACTTCCGTCGCGGATCAGGCGTTGCCGCGGGACGATGCCCCCGCCCCGATCGACGAGGGTGAACTCGGACATCACAACCTTCAGGACGGGAAAGTCGGGATTGCTGAAGTGGCGGAGAAACTCGGGCACAGCCGCGCCCAGCGCCTCGCGCGCCCACTCGTCCTCGACCGCCGTGGCCAGGCGCGCCGTTCCGAGCGCCTGCAGCCA
>DASUAK010000224.1:0-3790 GCA_035763845.1 bacterium
GGCGCAGGGGAGATAGCGAACCCTCTCCCCTCGATCCGCCCGGGAGGGGAGGGGGCATGGGGCACATCAAGGGTGTGCGCAAGGATGGGCTGGAGGAGGCGCCGGGCAGTCCCGGGATCGTGCGGGAGATGGCGTTCCGGGCCGACGGCTGCGCCGTGATCCGCTCGCGCGTCGAGCCCGGCGTCCGTTCAGGCTGGCATCATCACGGCGACCACGACATCTTCGGCTTCATGGTGTCCGGGACCGCGTGGTTCGAGAACGGGCCGGGCGGCCGGGACACGGTCACCGTCGGCCCCGGCGATTTCTTCCACGTGCCGGCCCGTACGGTTCACCGTGACGTGAATCCCTCGCCCCACGAGCCGCAGGAAGTCATTCTCTTTCTGCGGGGAACGGGTCCGATGGTGGTAAACGTGGACGGTCCGGATCCCGCCTAGGGCTTCTGCAGGACGAAGCTGAGGTAGGCGCCCTTCCCGTCACGGAGCATCCGGTAGAACGTCGTCCCGGCGACCCCGGCGAAGGCCTCGAACGGTGCGCGCACGATCCCCGGGACCTTGTCGCGGATCCACATCTTCCGCCGCGGCGAGTCCAGGTGCAGGGCCCGCACCACGTGGGCGGTGATGTCCAGCTCGCGCAGCACCCGGAACCCCGGGCGGAGCAGCTGCTCGCGCAGCCGGTGGTGGGCGCCGCGCAGGCGGAGGTCGGCGAAGAGCAGGACGCCGCCCGGCCGCAGCACCCGGAAGGCTTCGGCGCTGAACGCCTCCATCCGCGGATAACAGTGCGACGACTCGACGTTGACCACGGCGTCGAAGCGCTCCGCGGGGAAGGGCAGGGCCTGCGCGTCTCCGGACAAGAACGCCCCGCCCGCGACGTGGCGGCGGCAGAGCGCGGCCGCCCCCGGGGAGAGATCCACGCCGACCAGGAGGCGCGGGCGCAGGTAGCGGGCGATGTACGAAGCGCCTCCGCCGCGGCCGCAGCCGACCTCGAGCACCGTCCTGCCGCGCAGGTCCACGGCCGAGACCACGTGATGGTACAGCTGGATGCCGTAACGGTCAGGCTCGTCGGCGGGGTCGAGCGCCGGCCGGGGCGCATCGGGATCCTCGAACCCGTAGTTCATGAACCGCCACAGCGCGTCGCGGTCCCGCGCCAGCCGCTCGTACAGCCGTCCCCAGAACGGCCGCTTCAGGTGCGGGACCGACCGGCTCAGCCAACCGAGGATCGCGGTGAGCATCGCTCGCGTTACGCGGCCGGGGGCTTCTCCCCGCCCCCTCTGGCCCACGAATCGCGGAGGGTGATGATGCGGTTGAAGACGAGGGCCCCGGGACGGGAGTCATGCGGATCCGGCCAGAAGTAGCCCAGCCGCTCGAATTGATAGCGGGTTTCCGCAGGATCGCCCCCCACGGATGGTTCGACCCACCCGTGCACCACCGTCAGCGAGTCGGGCCGCAGGTGGTCGGTCCACTCGCCGGCGGCGGCGTCCGGATCGGGCGCCGCGAACAGGTGCTGGTACAGGCGCACCTCCGCCGCCAGCGCGTGGGCGGCGGAGACCCAGTGGATGGTGCCCTTCACGCGGCCGTCGGCGGGCTGCGCGCGCAGCGTGGCCGGATCGTAGCTGCAGCGCAGCTCGACCACCGCGCCCTGCGCGTCTTTGACGACCTCGTCGCAGCGGATGACATAGGCGTGGCGCAGGCGGACCCGTCCGCCCGGGGTCAGACGGTGGAAGCCCTTGGGGGGATCCTCCATGAAGTCGTCCCGCTCGATGTAGAGGGCGCGCGAAAACGGCACCGTGCGCGATCCTTCCCGCGGCACGTCGTGGGGCCAGTAAGAGGCCTCGAGCCGCTCGACCCGGTCCGCCGGGTAGTTGGTGAGCACGACCCGCAGCGGGCGGAGGACGGCGAGCACCCGCGGGGCGCGGAGGTTCAGATCGTCCCGCACCGCCGCCTCGAAGGAGCCGGCGTCGACGCGGCTGTTCGCCTTGGCCACCCCGATGCGGGTGCAGAAGGCGCGGATGGCTTCCGGCGTGATGCCCCGCCGGCGCATCCCCGAGAGCGTGGGCATCCGCGGATCGTCCCATCCCTGCACGTGGCCGCCCTCCACGAGCCTGATCAACCGGCGCTTGGACAGCACCGTGTAGTCCAGGTTCAGGCGGGCGAACTCGTACTGGTAGGGGCGGGGCGCCGGCGGCAGCCCGCACTTCCCGCGCAGCGCCTCGACCAGCCAGTCGTAGATCGCGCGGTTGTTCTCGAACTCGAGCGTGCAGATGCTGTGCGAGATCCCTTCGTAGGCGTCGGAGAGCGGGTGCGCGAAGTCGTACAGCGGGTAGACGCACCAGGCGTCCCCGGCGCGGTAGTGGGACGCGTGGACGATGCGGTACAGGACCGGATCGCGCAGCTTCATGTTCGGGCTGGCCAGGTCGATCCGGGCCCGCAGCACGTGCGCGCCGTCCGCGAACTCGCCGGCGCGCATCCGGCGGAAGAGGTCCAGGCTCTCCGCCGGAGTGCGGTCGCGGTAGGGGCTGGGCTTCCCCGGCTCGGTGATCGTGCCGCGGTACGCGCTGATCTCTCCGTCGGAGAGGCTGTCCACGTAGGCCCGGCCGTCGGCGATGAGCTGCTCCGCGCACTCGTACAGCCAGGCGAAGTAGTCCGAGGCGTAGCGCTCGCGCGCCCAGCGGAAGCCCAGCCAGGCGATGTCGCGCTTCGCCGCCTCGACGTACTCGACCGACTCGGTCTCGGGGTTGGTATCGTCGAAGCGCAGGTTGCACTCCCCGGCGTAGTCGAAGGCGAGGCCGAAGTTCAGACAGATGGACTTCGCGTGGCCGATGTGCAGGTAGCCGTTGGGCTCCGGCGGGAAGCGCGTCACCACGCGCGGATAGCGCTTGCGCGCGAGGTCCTCGTCGATGATCTCGGTGATGAAGTTCTCTTTGACCACCCGCTCGCGGGCGGGGGTCGTCGTCTCGTCGCTCATGGCCTTGGTCCAAGGATACACTAAGAGCCGGGAACGGGAGGAGGGATGCGTGTGCAGTGGGACGCCTTCGATCGGGCCTGTCCGGCCATCTCGAGCCTGGCCCGGGAGCGCTTCGTCCGGGATCAGCTGGTGATGGTGGGGACGGTACGGAAGGACGGCTCCCCCCGCATCAGCCCGTGCGAGGTCGACTTTGCCGCCGGACATCTGCTGCTGGGAATGATGTGGGGGTCGAAGAAGGCGCTCGACCTGCGGCGCGACCCCCGGGTGGTGGTGCACAGCGTGACCTGCAACAAGGATGGGACGGACGGCGATCTGAAGCTGTACGGCCGGGCGATCGAGGTGGCGGATGCGCCGCTGCGGAGGGCGTACCGCGAGGCGATCACGGCGCGCATCGACTGGGCGCCGGACGAGCCGCACTACCATCTCTTTGCCCTGGACGTCGCCGCGGCGTCGTTCATCCGCTTCGGCGACGGCGGACGCGTGCTGACGTGGGATCCGGCGCGCGGCCTGCGCCGGCGGAAGGTCCCGCACTGACCGCCCGTGAAGGGACGCGCCGGGCACCCGCGGAAAGGATGCGAACAATACGAGACACCGGGGAGGTGATATCGTGGCGAAAGCCGTGGCCTCGCAGCGTGGCGGGGGTATCGCGGACTTGTTCCGGTTCTCCGATCGTGCGACCACGCTGTCCACCGAAGTGCGCGCCGGCATCACCACCTTCATGGTGATGGCCTACATCATCTTCGTGAACCCGCAGATCCTCAGCTACTCCGGGATCCAGGGATTGGAGGGGAGGGGGCTGCCGTTCGCCGCCACGCTCACCGTGACGTGC
>DASUAK010000225.1:0-3393 GCA_035763845.1 bacterium
AGGACGCCGGCCCGGGAGAGATCGGTGCCGCATGCGTCGCAGTACAGGACGCCCGTCGGCAGCTGCGCATGGCACATCGGGCAGACCTGTTGGGTCTTCGGTGCTACCCGCGAGAAATTCTGCATTGTGCGAACTCCTCTGATTCCCCTACCCAAACTGCGCCGGTTTCGGACACCCCGTGTGCCGGCCCCGGGGAACTTTCAGAGCGGATCGGGGGTCTAAGGGAACAGAGGCGGGGCACGCAGCCTGCGGCCACCTCCAAGAGGCGGGAGCGGAGCTCACGTGGATGAATCGACACTGATCACCAGGAGCCGCGCCGGGGATCTGGAGGCGTACGATCACCTCGTCGGCGCCCATCAGGACCGCATCTACCATGTCGCCTTCCGGATCACCGGCAACCGGGAGGACGCCTGGGACGCGGCCCAGGACGCGTTCGTCCGCGCCTATCAGGGCCTGCGGTCGTTCCGGGGCGAGGCCGGGTTTGGCACCTGGCTGCACCGCATCGCGGTGAACGCCGCCCTCGACATCGTCCGGCGGCGCCCCCGTACGGTCTCGTCCGATCCCGATCCCCAGTGGGCGGCGCCGGACGATCCGGCCGACCAGGCCGTGCGGGCGGACGTTCAGCGGCGGGTGCAATCCGCCATCGCCGCGCTGCCGCCCGAGCAGCGTACTGCCGTCGCGCTGCGCGATCTCCAGGGGTGTTCATACGAGGAGATCGCCCGCATCCTCCAGGTTCCCCTCGGCACCGTCCGCTCGCGGATCGCGCGCGGGCGCGAGGCGCTGCGGGGGCATCTGGCGGATCTCGCCCCCGCCCGAACGGAGGAGGACCGATGATGACCCGCGGACACGTCACCGAGCTGCTGTCGCCCTATCTGGATGAGCAGGTCGCGCCGGGCGAGCGTGAGCGGATCGAAGCCCACCTGCGCGGCTGCCAGGCCTGCCGCGCCCACCTCGAGTCCCTGCGGCACACCGTGGCGCTCGTGCGCGGGGCCGATCCCGTGCCGGCGCCGGCCGGGTTCCAGGCCGCGGTGCGCTCGCGCCTCGCCGCTTCCGCGGCGGTCCCGCGGGGCGGACGCCTCCCGCGCCTGCGGCTGTCGTGGAAGACGGCGGGCGCCGCCGCCGCGGTGTTCCTGATCGGGATCTTCTCCGTCAGCCTCCTGCGCGACGCGCAGCCCAAGGCGGTCACCGTGGCCCCCGAGCAGGCGATGCGCGACGCCACGCAGGGCTACGCGCAGGACCCGTCCGCCAAGCCCGCTCCCTCCGCGCCTGAGCGCGCGGTGGCCCCTCGGTCGGCGGCGCCCGGCACCATCGCGACGGCGCCCTCGGACCTCATGACGACCCGGCAGATCATCCGGACCGCCCATCTGCAGCTGGCCGTGGACGACTTCGACGGGGCCGTGCGGGCGCTGCTCGGGATCGCCGACGGTGTGGGCGGATTCGTCGCCTCGTCCTCCTACACACAGATGGGCGGCGCGCCCGAGGGCGTCTTCACGCTGCGCGTACCGGCGGAGAGGTTCTCGTCCACCCTTCTCCAGGTGGAGCGCCTCGGGACCGTCGAGACCCGCCGGATCGGCGGGCAGGACGTGACCGAGGAGTTCGTCGACCTCCAGGCGCGCATCCGCAACCTCGAGCGCCACGAGAGCCGCCTGCTCTCCTTCATGGAGCGCGCCACCCGGGTAAGCGACCTGCTGGCGATCGAGCAGGAGCTGGCGCGCGTCCGGGGGGAGATCGAGCGGCTGACCGGCCGGCAGCGCTTCCTGGCGAACCAGGTGGACCTGGCCACGGTCGAGGTGGCGATGCGGCAGAAGGTGGCCCCCGTCGGCGGCAGCTTCTGGGATCTCGACGGCGCGCTGCGGCGGATGAAGGCCGCGTTCCTGACGACAGTGCGGCAGCTCATCGCCGCCGTGGAGAAGATCGCCGTGGTGGCGGCGGCCCTGGTGCCGGTCGCCGTCGTCGCCGTGCTGATCTGGCTGGCCGTCCGGCGCTACCGGCTTCGCGCGGTCTGACTCCCGCGGGGGACGGGCATGAGACGGATGGTCGTTGCCCGTCCCCCCGACGAGCCGGACCCACATGCGCACCGTACGCTGCTGTGCAGCGCTTCTGCTGTTGCTGCTGCTCCTTCCGGCCGCCATGGCCGGAGCGGAGCCGTCGCGGCCTGCGTTCATCACCCCAACGTGGGGCAGGCTGTCCTCGCGGCAGGGCTGGCGCATCGATCCGCTGCAGCCTACGATGTGGGCCCATCACTGGGGGATCGATATCGCCGCGGAGATCGGCACCCCGGTCCTGGCCAGCGCGGAAGGCACCGTGGTCTTCGCCGGATGGTACGCGGGGTACGGCCGCACGCTGTACGTGGACCACGGCGGGGGCTGGACGACCCTGTACGCCCACCTCGACAGCATCGAGGTCCCTGTGGGCGGGCGCGTCGGGCGCGGGACGTCCGTCGGCACCGTGGGGAACAACGGCCGCAGCACGGGACCGCACCTGCATTTCGAGATCCGGCGCAACAACCGCCCGCTTGATCCGCTGATGCTGCTCGGCCGCTGAGGTTCGCTGATGATCCCCTAGTCCGGAGCCGGCATCACGGCCTGCGCCCCGGGCTGGCGGAGATCAGCGACCTGGATCAGCACCACCGCCGACGCGATCAGCAGGGCGCCGGCGACCTGCACCGTTCCCAGCCGCTCACCCAGGATGAGGAAGGCCGCAACACTGCCCACGACCGGTTCGAAGCTGGCCGTCAGGCTGGCCGCGCTCGAGGAGATCGTCCGCAGCCCCGTGAGGAACAGCCAGAAGGGCAAGATGGTCGCGAAGACGACGATGACCGCGAACAGCCCCCACGCCGCGGCGTCGTGGCCGCGGTAGGCCTGCCAGGGCGGCACGATGAGGCTCCACAGCACCGCACCGCTGCCCAACGCGTACAGCAGCGAGGTGGTGGAGCCCACCTGGCGGACGCGGCCGCGGCCGAGGATGGAGTACACGCCGAACGCCACCGCGGAGAGGATCCCCGTGGTCAGGCCTAGGGGACTGACCCGGATGCCCCCGCCGCCCGTGACCAGAAGATAGCTGCCCGCGAGGGCCAGGGCGATCGCCGAGAGCTTGAGGGCGCCGAGAGGTTCACGCTCGACCACGCGGCCGTAGAGCGCGACGAAGACCGGCGCGGTGTACTGCAGGAAGATCGCCGTGGAGACGTCGGTCACGCTGATCGTGAAGTAGTAGAGGAACTGCGTGGAGGCGGTCACCGCACCCAGCAGCGCCAGCAGCGGCAGGTGGCCGGCCCGCACGCGCAGGGGATGGCGCCGCAGGGCGAGCACGGTCAGCAGCAGGACGAACGCCGCGGTGAGGCGGATCTCGATCACGGTCCAGGGCTCGACCTGCCGGTTGAAGAGCGACTTGGCC